>JBEKXM010000178.1:0-8297 GCA_049512115.1 Tepidisphaeraceae bacterium
ATACAAATTTTGCCGCCGCGTCCGCTGGCAGACATCTCGTTTTCTCCTCGCAGTCCACGCTTCAAGCGTCGTCCCTCGCCGACAAAAACATAACCTATTTCCCATCACAAACAATGAAGAAATGGCAAAGAATCGACCAAAATAGCGGCTTTTCCAGCCGTCTGCCTTCCAAGCAGCGTTCACGGGGAGGTTTATGCGGTTGAGTCCGTTGAAAGGCAACGGTCTTACGCCAGCGTTCCCAATTCCATTTCGTGCAGGCCCTTGCCGCTGGGCACCATGGGGTAGACGTGCTCGTTGGGCTCGACGTAGAAATCGACCACGATCGGGCCTTTATGGTCGAGCATTTCCTTGACCACCTTGGGCACTTCGGACTTGTGGTCGCAGCGAATCCCGCGGATGCCGAAGGACTCCGCCAACTTCGCGAAGTTCGGGTTCTTCATCTCCGTCTGGCTGTAGCGCTTCTCGTAGAACATGTCCTGCCACTGCTTGACCATGCCCTGGAAATCGTTGTTCAGGATGGCGACCTTCACGGGGATGTTGTACTGGGCGATCGTGGCCAACTCGGACAGGGTCATCATGAAGCTGGCGTCGCCGTCGATGTCGATGACGACTTTGCCGGGGCTTCCGAGCTGCGCTCCGATGGCGCTCGGCAAGCCGTAGCCCATCGTGCCCAGCCCGCCGCTGGTGATCATCTGCCGCGGATAGCGCCAGCGGTAAAACTGGGCGGCCCACATCTGGTGCTGGCCGACTCCCGTGGTGATGATCGCGTCGCCTTTGGTCTGAGTGTTGATCTGCTCGATCACGAACTGTGGCTTGGAGTTCTTGGAATCGTCAAGATACTTGAACGGATATTTCGCCCGCCAGGCGTTGATCTGGCTCCACCAGGCGTGCCGGTCGCGGTGCTCGATCAGCGGCAACATCGCTTCCAGCGATGCCTTGGCATCGCCGACCACCGGCACGTCCACGTCCACGATCTTGCTGATGCTGCTCGGGTCGATGTCGATGTGGATGATCTTGGCCCTGGGTGCGAACTTGGTGAGGTTGCCGGTCACACGGTCATCGAAGCGGGCGCCGACGCTGATGAGGCAATCGCAATCCTGCACCGCGTAATTCGCCGTGGCCGAGCCGTGCATGCCGAGCATGTATAGGCTGCGCGGGTCCAACTCATCGAACGAACCCAGACCCAGAAGCGTCGTGGTACAGGGGATGTTTCCCTTTTCGGCGACCTTTCGCAGGACGGCCGATGCGCCGCTCATAATCACGCCGCCGCCGACGTAAAGCAGCGGCTTTTCGCTGTGGTTGATCAGTTCCGCCGCCTCCTGAACCTGGCGCGCGTTCGCGGCCATGTAGGCGGTCATGCGCTTCTGGATATGCGGTCGCGGAGCATCGTCCACCTCGCGCGTGCAGAGATTGGTGGTCACGTCCTTGGGCAGATCGATGAGCACCGGCCCCGGCCGACCGCTGGTGGCGACCAGAAACGCCTCGTTGATGATCCGGGGAAGATCGTGCACGTCCTTGACCAGGTAATTCCATTTCGTGCAGTGCCGCGAGATTCCCGTGACGTCCGCCTCCTGGAACGCGTCGTTGCCGATAACCTTCGTCGCCACCTGCCCGCTGAACACCAGGATGGGAATGGAATCCAACTGCGCCGTGGCCAGCGGTGTGATCGTATTGGTCGCCCCAGGCCCGCTGGTGACCACGCAGACGCCCGGCTTGCCCGTCACCCGGGCGTAGCCGTCGGCGCAGTGCCCGCTGCCCTGCTCATGGCGATTGAGAATGAATTTGGCGCTGGTCCTATAAAGCTGATCGAACACCGGCAGGATCGCGCCGCCGGGATATCCGAACATGACCTCGACCTTATGTGGCCCGACCAGCATCTCGTGGAATATCTGCGCCCCGCTCTTGCCCTGGTACTTGGGTTTGGATTCGGCGGAGGTTGAAATCGCGGTCACTTTTGCGTCAGTTTGAAGCGTAGCCATGTTTGTCTCTCAAAGTTGTAACTATTTGTCGGAAGAAGGAATACAATCTGATGTGGGCCGGTGTCGCCAAGGAGTTTTTACACCCCTGGCCGCATCGCCGGCCTATCGTACGGCGACCGTAATGTGCAGGAGCATAAGCATTGAACCGGCCATTCGACGCGAATCCTACGATGTTTAAGGGTTATCGTCAATCTTAAAGCCGTTTCTTATGAAACCGCTGTTCCCAAACTTTCGGTTGCCGACAACCGGCCGGCTCTCCTTCGAAATTGAGCCGGCCGGTCCTCCGGCCGATTCTCATTGCCCAGATCTTTGGGCTCACCTATGAAACCCGGTCCTAATCCGGCAACGCCGGTAGCCCTGAAGTGGCGGGAAATCCAGTAGGATGGGGATATTCTTTGGAGGCCAGGAATTGACGAGACGAGAAATGAGCGACCAGGTGCGATTAGGGCTCGGGCCATGACGCAAATCAATGTGCCAGAAGAGATGCGGATCGCCGTGCGGCACTTGCAGGCTGGCCGCCTCGACGAGGCCGAACGGGTTTTGCGGCAACTGCTGGCGGCGGCGCCGAATTCTCCCGACGGATTGCACTTGCTGGCAATTGTGGCGCTTCAGAAGGGCGCACTGGATGCGGGGATTGATTTGATCCGCAGGGCGATCGCGATCAATCCGGCAGTCGCGGAGTATCACAGCAATTTAGGAGATGCCCTGCGACGGACGGGAAAATTCGATGAGGCGATCGCAGCCTGTCGCGCGGCGCTGGCGTTCCGGCCGGACTTTGCCGAGGCTTACAACAATCTGGGTAATGCACTTCGCCAAAAAGGGCAGCTCGCCGATGCCGTTTCGGCGTATCGCCATGCGGTTCGATTGAAGCCGGACTACGCCGAGGCGTACAGGAATCTTGGCAGTGCGCTTCGCGATATGGAGGAATTGGATGGCCCGTCCGATGGGGCGATCATGGCGTTTCGGGAGGCGTTCAGGCTCAGGCCGGACCTTCCGGAAATTCACAATAATCTGGGGTGCGCTCTCCGCGAGTCTGGACGGCTCGACGAGGCGATTGAGGTTTTTCGCGACGGGGCGAGGGCTGCGCCGGATCGGGCGGAAATATGCAACAACCTCGGGAACGCGCTGAATGAGAGAGGGGAATTTAATGAGGCGGCGGATTTTTGCCTGCGGGCGCTGCGGCTTCGGCCCCAGTTTCCCGGGGCCTGTAATAATCTCGGCAATGCCCTGCGCGGCATGCGAAAACTCAACGAGGCGATGGCGGCCTATCGGCGGGCCATCGAACTCAAACCGGACTATGTCGAAGCGCACGTGAACCTGGGAATCGCGCTGCACGATCAAGGGCGGCTTGACGAGGCGATCCAAGTGTGCGCGCAGGCTATTCAGCTCGACCCGGCCTGCGCGGAGGCGCATTTCAACCTGGGAAATATGCTCCATCACCATGGGCGAATACGCGAATCCCTTGCCGCACGCCGCGAAGCGATTCGACTCAGGCCGAGCTACGCCGTGGCTTACGGCAACCTGGCCGGCGCGCTAACGGATTTGGGTGAACTGGATGAAGCGCTGGCGGCATGCGAAACGGCCGTTCGCATCAAGCCGGATTTGGCGCTGGTATTCAGCAATCTCGTGTACTTCGCGCTTCTTCATCCGGGCTTCGATGCGGCGAAAATCCTGGAGATGGCCAAGCGATGGGCCCAGCGATTCGAGGCGCCGCTCGTGGGGGAGATTCGACCGCACCTCAACGATCGCTCGCCGGGGCGGCGGCTGCGGATCGGCTATGTTTCGCCGGACTATCGCCGCCAAGCCGCTGGTCGGTTTCTCGCCCAGTTGCTTGCGAATCACGATCCGGAAAAGGTCGAGGTGTTCTGCTATTCGGACGTGAAAGTCGGCGATGAACTGACGGCGCAGTTCAGGCAATGGGCGCATGCCTGGCGCGATTCCGCGGCATGGAGCGATTCCGAACTGGCCGGGCGCATTCGCGCGGATCAGATCGACATTCTCGTGGATTTGGCGCTTCACACCGCTGGGAATCGCCTGCCCGTGTTTGCGCGCAAGCCCGCGCCCGTGCAGGCGACGTGGCTGGGTTACCCGGGGACTACTGGCTTGAAGAGCATCGATTATCGCCTGACGGATCGTTATCTGGATCCGCCTGGCCAAGGGGACGAGTTTTATACTGAGAAATCCATACACTTGCCGCACTGTTTCTGGTGCTACGGCCCGATCGGGCCGGGGATCGAAGTGAGTTCGCTGCCGGCGTTGTCGGCCGGATACTTGACGTTTGGGTGTTTGAATAACTTCACCAAGGTGTCGGACGCGGTGCTGGAATTGTGGGCATCTTTGCTGTCGGCGGTTCCAAATTCCCGCCTGTTGATTTACATGACGCGAGATCGGCAAAGCAATTCGATCGCGCGGTTTTCGAATTTGGGAGTGGAAGCGAATCGCATCCAGTTTGTGGAGAAACAGCCGTTGCTTAAGTATTTGGAGGAATACAACCGGATCGACATCGCGCTGGATCCGTTTCCCTATGCGGGTGGGACGACGACCTGCGATGCGATGTGGATGGGCGTGCCGACGGTGACCTTGCGCGGGCGAACGGCGGTGGGGCGGGGAGGAGTGAGCATCTTGTCGAATGTGGGCCTGCCAGATTGGATCGCGGAAAATCCGCGGCAGTACGTGTCGATCGCGGCGGAAATGGCCAGGGATTTGCGGAAATTGGCGGAGTTGCGGGCCGGGCTTCGAAAAAGAATGGAGCAGTCGCCGCTGATGAACGCCAAGCAATTTGCGACGGACATGGAAGCAGCCTATCGGCAAATGTGGGAAACCTGGTGTTCGACTACGTCCTAACCCGGATTTCCCACATGCGAACCATAGTCGAACTATAATGAGGTATCGTTTGACCGCATGAATGCAGGCGTTTTTCGACGTTGGGGCCAGCAAGTTCGGAGAATGCAATGGGTGAAAGCAGCAAGGACGCTGTTCGAGTCGGTTTTGATGGCAGTTTGAAGCTCGAATTTCACGGCTCGAAGATCACCTCGGCTGAGCTGCCACGACTTCGCCGACAATCAGGTCCGACTGCAACTGTTCGCGCTTGCGTACAACCTGGGGAACTTCCTGCGGCGACTGGCCCCGCCCAGCAGCTTGAAGCACTGGTCGCTGACGACGCTGCGGGAGAAGCTCATCAAGATCGGGGCGAAGGTGGTGTCCTCTGCGCGTTACGTTGTGTTCCAGATGGCGGAGGTCGCCATCCCTCGGAGGCTGTTCCAGCTAATCCTGGAACGAATCCGGCGACTGCGACTGCCGACGGTGATGTCGGGATGACGGCGGTGATCCTGAAAAGCAGAGGAAATGCACGGGGAGAGGAACGAAATCTGTTTGCACTCCGGCGAAAGAGCGTCCGAGGCGTCAGAATGGCAAGGATTACTGAACAAACCGCCATGTTTTCCGTGCCTTGGGACCGGAAAAAAGGTTCTCCCAAACTTCGAGGCGCGGTATTATCCCGCCGATCACCTCACAACGGTCGTGCGGCGACGGTCAAATGGGAAATTCCGGCTTAGAAGGAGCCTCATCGTGATTCCAACCATCGTCTCGCCCCTGCTGGCCGAGGACTGGGGCCCGATCATTCTGCTGGCGTTTTTCGTCCCCGTGGGATTGGGCGTGATCACCTTCGGCAGCGTGATCGTGAACAAGTACTGGGGCCGGCGGAAATGGTGGGGTTTGACGCTCGCGCTCATCCCAACCCTGCTGGGCGGATTGATCTGGTTCTACTTCCTCACCGTCACCGGCGGCGCCCCCATCTTCTTCCACCTCGCGGCGGCGTTCCCCTTCCTCTGCGGAATCTGGAGCATCATCCTCTGGAGCCAACCCCTGGAAACGTGATCGTCCACCACCCAGTTAGCGGGCTTGCGCAGCAGGCGGGGTTGCCACCGCCCCACCCACCTGCCAATACCCTCCCGTCCAATCGATCCGCTCTAAATCCTCGCGTGAAGGCAACCGCTCAATGCGATAGGCGTCCTGGTCTATGCGGGTGTAATTCCAAAACCAATGCTCGCGCCCATTGGAAAGAATGATGAACGGGGCCTTTAGATTTTCGGCGTAGCCGCGTGCCTGTTCTTTTGCGTCGTAAGGGTCAACGTCCTCACGTTTGGCCTCCAAAACGCAAAGCGAGCCTAATGCCCGTTTGCTGTTCCGGTCGTCGCCGTGGTGGATTTTGCACGCGCGCCGGTGATGAGCAGGAGCAGAACGCCGGCAATCACTGCAAGGACAGCGGAGATGGCGAACGGCATTCGCAACGGCGTGCCGGGAACGATGCGGTTCCAAGTGACTCCGGCCAGGACGCTGCCGAGGAGTTGGCCGAAGCCGGCCACGGTGTAGATCAGCCCGATTGCCCCAGCCCGTTGATGAGAGGGTACGATGTCGCTAACCAAAGCCTTGCTCACCCCCTCGGCCATTGCCTGATAGATGCCGTACACCGCCAAGAGAACCCACGGCACGGCCGAACCTTGAGCAATTCCGAATCCCAAATACACCGCCGCATACACAGACCACCCCGTTGCGATCACCGGCCGTCGGCCAATGCGGTCCGATAGCGACCCGAGTGGCGCCGACGCCGCCGCATACACCACGTTGTACAGCGCAAAAGCCAAAATCACCGCCCGGCTGCTCAGGCCCATCTCATGCGATCGGAGGATCAGAAATGAGTCGCTGCTGTTGGCCAGCGAGAAAACAGCCATCACAATCAACACCGGCCAAAACGCCGGCGGAAATTTCTGAAAAATCGCCGGCGGTCTGCCCTCGCCCGGCGGCTTGCGCTTCTCCCGCACCGCCACGGCCACAAGCCCGGCGCTTGCCAGCCCCGGAACCAGCGCCACCCCGAATATCCAACCGAGGTTGATGTTCGGCCACCAACATAGGATCAGCCAGCCGACGAGCGGGCCGATGACCGCGCCCGCCGTGTCCATCGCCCGGTGTACGCCGAATGCCGCGCCGCGGGCGGCCGCGTCGGTGCTGTCGGCAATCAGCGCGTCGCGGGCGCCGGTGCGGACGGATTTCCCCAAGCGGTCCGAACACCGCCCGGCCATGAAGACCGGCCAACCCCCGACCACCGCCGCCATCCCCATCAGCGGCTTGCTAATTGCCGACAGTGAATACCCGGCAAAGATAAACGGCTTCCGCCTGCCCGTGCGATCCGACAACGCTCCGCCAATCCATCGCAAGCCGCTGCTGATGCCTTCGGCCACGCCGTCAATCAGGCCGAGCAATGTTGGCGAAGCCCCCAGTGTTTGCACGACAAACAACGGAATGAGCGGGTAGATCATCTCCGACGCCATGTCGGTCAGGAAGCTGACCCATCCAAGCGTGATGACGCTTGCAGGCACCTTGGAATTTGAGTTTGACCGCGCTTGCTCCGTTGAGCTCATCGACACTCTCATTTGGAAATCGATCCAAAGCCAGTTGTTCCGACTATGAAATGAAGGAACCTGAACGTCAACGGCTCTCAAGGCGGGGATTAAACATCCTCATGGCTCATTCTCTTCGCGGGATGGTCCGTCACACCGAAGTCTGCATTTTCTTGATTTCGTCCCGGAGTTTGGCGGCTTCCTCGTACTGCTCGGTTTTGATCGCCTTGTCCAGTTGCTGTTGCAGGCGGGTCATCGGGTCCATCGGGATTTTCCGCCGGATTTCCCGGGCAAATTTCTTCAGGACGCGCACCTCGTTGGATTTGTCGAAGGCTTCATCCTGCCCGAATCGCGCGAAGAATTCGCGGATGTTGTCCAACCCCTTTTCAACCACCGACAGCGCCGGCTTGTAATCCCTGTCGTTGTAGTGGATTGACGCCTCGGCGCGGCAGTTCATCATGATGATGTACGGGCGGTACTGTTCGAGGATGAGCTGGTCATGTTCGTCGGTCGCGAATTTGCCGCAGAAATCCAGCACCCGCAGATTCCGGGCCGTGTCGCGCATCACCGCCACGAAATCCTCCAGCACGAACAGGCCCAGATAGCGCTGGTAGTACATCACCGCTTCTTCCCGGAGCGCCTGGCACTGGTCTCCGGTGATTTGGAACCCCGACTCCGTTCCGTGCCGCTCGCGGTATTCGACCAGTTCCCGCTCGTGATAGTCCAGCAGCGATTCGCAGCCATGCGGGCGCGCGCCGTCCGGACGCCCGGTCATTTCCATCTGTAGCAGCCCAAGGTCCACGCGCATCTGGAGTTTGGGCTGTCCGTCCATGCCGCTGATTTTGCGGACGTTGATCGTGCCCGGCTCGTAATCCCAACCCTTGAGAACCGGGGTGATATCCCTGCTGGGCATGCGCCCCTC
>JBEKXM010000179.1:0-8289 GCA_049512115.1 Tepidisphaeraceae bacterium
CAAAGAGCTTGAAAAGAAGTACGACAGGCACTTCAGTGTTGTTTTTGAAGTGATCCGCGAATTGATGAGTCCACCCCCCGAACCACCCAAGCCGCCGATCGGTTTCAACAGTGAGGGCAAGGTTTAAGCCGGTTCTCCTTTTGTAGTAGACGCTAGAGGAAAAGGAGAACCGCTGTAATCTATGGCCCGCGTTTACCGGATGCCCGTGGGCGTCTCGTTCAAATGGTGGCCTGAACGTCAATCGGGAACGCGACGCTCGTCCCAAGCCACGACGCCCGCGATCCCGCACATAGGGATAATCGTACGGGCCTCCGCAGCAGCGTCCATAGTGACGCTGCGCGATTCACCGGGAAAACCGAATCCGCCGATCGTCCGGCCTGTCCCCCTCGTACCACCTTCCCGGCCTCAGCGTGATCTTCCTCAATCCCGCGCTTTTGCAGGCGAACAGCAATTGCTCTTCCAAGCCGGCCAGCAAGAGCTGTTTCAATTCGTAGAGATGCGAAGAACTGTCAACCATCACCGTCAGCGTTCCGCGGACGAAACACTCCAGCGCGCAATGTTCGCTCAGGATTTGCGGGACCAGTGTGCCCCAGCACTCGGCGACTTTCACCAGCTTCGTTTGCCGCTTGGCGACCGACCGCTTGAAAAAGTCGATCAGTTCCGGTCCCAGTGCGATCGCAACCGGATCGGCCTGCGATTTGTGGCGATGCATTCGCCTGAGCTCGTCAACGGCGTTGGACTTGTTCATGGAAGGTCATTGCAGGTTCACGGGCATGATGACGTAGAGGAAATTCGCGCCGGCCTTGAGCAGCCCCGGCCGATTCGGGGCGGTCATTTCCAGGCTCACTTCATCCATGTTCACCACGCGCAGCGCGTCAACCAGGAAAACCGGGTTGAACCCGATCTCGATGTCCGCCCCCTCGAATTTGCAGGGGAAAGTGATGGTCGCCTCGCCGCTCTCCGGCGATCGGCTGGTAAGGACCAGCCCCTTCTTGTTGAACGCCAGCCGCACGCCGCGGCTCTCCTCCGTCGTCAACAGCGCCGCGCGCCGAATCGCGCTGAGGAAATCCGCGGTCGATGCGAACATCTTCTTGTCCGTGTCCTTCGGAATCACGTCGTCGTACGGCGGGAACTGGCCCTCGACGAGATTGCTGGTCAGCGTCGCGCTGGAAGTGTGAAAAATGACCTGGTTTTCCCGGATCTGAACGCCGACCAATTCCTCCGGATCGACGATCAATTTCTCGATGAGCTGAAGCGCCTTGGTCGGGATGATGGCTTTCTTGCCGTCCTTGTCGAGCTTGTCGCCCGGAGCCAGATCGCCCTTGGCCATCGCCAGTCTGCGGCCATCAGTTGAAACCAGCGAAATCTTCTTGGCCTTCACAACCACCAGCACGCCGTTGAAGGCATAGCGCGTGCTTTCCTTGGCCGCCGCGAAGAGCGTTTGGCCGATGAGTTGCTTGAGCGCTCCGCCGGGAATCTGCACGTCCGGTTCGCCTTCAAAATCGGGGATCGGAGGAAAGTCGGTCGTTTTCTGCGTGAAGATTTTGAAATGCGAATCCTGCCCGCGAATGTGCGCCGTATCGCCGGTGATCTCGATGGCCAGCGTATCGTCGATGGACTCGCGCACGATGTCGCGGAGTTTGTCCGCCGGCACCAGCGTTTCGCCCGGCTGCTCGATCTGCACCTGTTCGTCGCGATAACGGATCGCGACTTCCAGATCCGTCGCCGCCACGGTCAGGGCATTATTTTCCGCCGAGATCTTCAGGCATTGCAGCACCGGCTTGGGCGTGCGCGCGGCTACGACGTTACCGGTCAGGTTCAGCGCATCCAGAAGCGCTCCGCGATTACAGATCGCTTTCATGAGCAGGACCTTTCTTCACTCAACAGGGGAAGAGAGTCTATCCCATCCCGTCCTGAGGGCAATTCGCAAACCACTCCGATTTGGAGGGCTACGGAGTGTAACGCTATCCCTTATATAATGGAACTTCAATCAAAAGTAGCCGTAGTAATGGTGACTGTCATATTGTGGATAAATTCCATCAACCGCATATAAGCCCATTTGAAATAGAGAGATGACATTCTTATTATGGGACTCAGCCGGTGGATAAGATGTTGGCCTTCCAGTGCGTTGGCATTCGTGAAAACAGCCTTTTGACGACAGGAGTTGGTCCGTGGTCCAGGCGTTTGTGAATCACCGGGACTTTTCGCATCGCCTGCGCGACGGATTGGCGCAGGTTTTCCACCAGTTATCGGCACCAGCCTGGCGAATGGCCGTCCGCAAGGAAAAAAATCAGGCATAATCATCCCATGCGACCTTGGCGCTGGTTTATTTATCTCTGGGCTTTTCCCACGACGATCTGGGGCCTTTTGCTCGCGCTCATTGTTTTGCTCAGCGGAGGTCAAGCCCGCGTTGTGGATGGAGTCCTGGAAGTCTACGGCGGAGCCACCGACTTTTGCCTCCGGCGCATGGTCGGGTTGATCCTTCGTGGCGGGGCCTCGGCGATGACCCTCGGACACGTCATCCTGGCGCGCGATTCCGATCTCCTGCTGATCACGCGGGCGCACGAGCGCGTTCACGTCCGCCAATGCGAATGCTGGGGCCCGCTGTTCATCCCCGCTTACCTTGTCGCATCCCTTTGGGCCTGGGTGACCGGCCGCCGGCCCTACAAGGACAATTTCTTCGAGCGGCAGGCATTTCAGCTCGCGGGGTGATACTCTCAACGACCGATGCCAGCCGCCGCCACCGTTACCAGCATCCTCGGCAAAGACGGCGCGGTCGCGCGTCGTCTGGGCGCCCTGTACGAATTCCGGCCCCAGCAGATCGAGATGGCCACCGCCGTCACCCAGGCCCTGCGGGATAAACGCCACCTCATGGTCGAGGCCGGGACCGGCGTGGGAAAATCCTTCGCCTATCTCCTGCCTGCCATCGATTTCGCGGTGAAGAATAAGAAGCGCGTCGTCGTCTCCACGAATACCATTTCCCTCCAGGAGCAGCTCATCGAAAAGGACATCCCCCTGCTCCGCTCGGTTTATCCCGATGAATTCACCGCCGTGCTGGTGAAAGGGCGGGGAAATTATCTCTGCCGCCGCCGGCTCGAGCAGGCGCGCGGCCGCCAGGGAATGCTCTTCGATCAACCCCAGCAGCTGCGCTCGCTTCTGGCCATCGAGCAGTGGTCGCGCCGAACGACCGATGGATCGCTGGCCGATCTGCCGGCGCTGCCCGATCCTTCCGTATGGGAACGGGTCTGTGCCGAGCACGGCAACTGCCTCGGGAAGAAATGCGACTTCTACAAGGACTGTTTCTGGCAAACCGCCAAGCGGCGGATGGGGACCGGCAATATCCTCGTCGTCAACCATGCCCTGTTCTTCTCCGACCTGGCGCTGCGGATTTCCGGCGTCAATTACCTGCCCAAATATGACGTGGTCATTCTCGACGAGGCCCATACCGTCGAGGACGTCGCCGCCAGCCATTTCGGGCTGAACGTCTCGGAATATCGGCTGAGGTATCAGTTGCGAACGCTGTACGATCCCAAGCGCGGCAAGGGGCTCCTGACCACCCACGGCGCCTACGTCAACAACGCCATCGACACCATCGTTGAAATCCATCAGCGGATGGACAGCTTTTTCGATCGCTGCGCCGAATGGCAAACCCATCACGGCCGCGACAACGGCCGCGTCCACGAGCCGGGCATCGTCCAGAACGATCTCTCCCCGTTGCTGCACGAACTGTCGCTGCGTCTCAAGTCCATGCTGGCCGGACTGGAAAACCTGGAGGAGATTTCTGAGCTGAACGCCATGGCCGAAAAGGTGAGCACGCTCGGCCAGGAATTGGACGCGGTCCTTTGCCAGAAGATGCCGGATGCGGTCTATTGGATGGAGTTGGGCAGCCGCTCGCGGAGGAACGTCAGCCTGCACGCCGCCCCGGTCAACGTCGGCCAGGGCCTGCGAACGCATCTTTTCAGCAAGCTGCCGAGCGTCATCATGTGCTCGGCGACGCTGTGTTGTGGAAGTAGTAGTGACCGTGGCATGGGTGTCCCGCCCATGCGAGCGACTCCCGAAGATCAACCCCTTCACATCCGCAAAGGCGCCCACCTCCCTCATTGGACCAAGCTTGGCAGCATTTACGCGGTCAATTTCCGCCTAGCCGACTCCTTGCCCCAGGAGGTTCTTTCATCCTGGCGAGCCGAGCGCGACAGCATCATTCAAAATGCCCGATCGCAAAACCGACCGCTGAGCGAAGAGGAAAACGATCGTCTGACCAAACTCTTTTCCGAGCGAGTGGAGAAATTTCTCGACGCCGGGCGCGGCGCATGCTGGCTGAACAATCCGCAAGTCGCGTCGGTGGTCCGGGAAGCGCTGCAATATTTCGACGGCCAACGATACGAATTGCTCGCCTGGAGCATCATGCCCAATCACGTTCATGCGGTAATTTGTTCTCTTGAGAACTTCGCTTTGGAGAAGATTCTGCATTCCTGGAAGTCGTTCACCGCAAAAAAGGCCAATCAGATTCTTGGCCGCCAAGGCGAATTCTGGCAGGCCGAATCTTACGAGCATCTTATTCGCAATGAAGGGGAGCTGATTCATTGCTGCGAATATGCGTGGGAAAACCCGGATGCGGCTGGATTGGAAGGTTGGAATTGGCGCGGAAAACACGAGGGACGGATTAATGCAATCATGGGGTTGCCGGCGGACGAACATCGCCAGCATGGGCAGGATGCGGGAAGGCGAAGCCTCCCGGCCCATGCCACATTCGCTTACATGATCTCCCGGCTCGGCGCCGATAAAGCGACGACGCTCGCCCTCGGCTCGCCGTTTGACTATGCCAAACAGGTAACGCTTTACATTGAATCCGACCTTCCCGAGCCGAACGACACGGTGCGGTTTGCCCCCGCCGCCTGCGCGAAAATCCTGGAATATCTCAAGCAAACCCGCGGCGGGGCGTTCGTGCTGTTCACCAGCTACAGCGCCCTGCTCGACGCCGCCAGCCGGCTGGCCGAGCCGCTGGATCAACTGGGTTATCCCGTGCTGGTCCAGGGCCGGGAAGCGCCGCGAAAAATCCTCCTGGAGCGCTTCCGCACAACGCCCAACGCCGTGCTCTTCGGCACCACCAGCTTCTGGCATGGCATCGACGTGCGCGGCGACGCCCTGCGCAACGTCATCATCGTCAAGCTCCCCTTCTCCGTCCCCGACGAACCGATCATCGAGGCCCGCCTCGAAGCCATCACCCGCGCCGGCGGAAACCCCTTCATGGAATATTCCGTCCCCGAGGCCATCATCCGCCTGAAGCAGGGTTTCGGCCGCCTCATTCGCAGCAAGACCGACACCGGCATCGTCGTCATCCTCGACAGCCGGATCAAAACCAAGCGCTATGGCAAGCGATTCCTCCAGGCGCTTCCCGCTTGCAACGTCGTCGTCCGCGACCAAAACCACGCGGGCGATTGATGAAGCATGCTGCCCGCCAATTCCGGGTGTGCCCAAGGGTCTGGGCAAAGAGAATCGGCCGGTCTTGGGGCCCCGAAGGTTTGGGGACACCCCCATTTCCCGCCCCATTTTCGTGGATTGCGTCCGTTTCCGCGCCAATGTATTCTCGCCGCCTGGTTTTTTTGGAGGTCTGTGATGTCGTTTGAATCCGCGGTGAATCGCAAGGCGGTCGATCTTGGCAAGCTGAGCGTGGAGATGACCACCTCCGCGGGCAGCGGGCATCCGTCGACGGCGCTGTCCCTGGCCCATCTCGTGACCGTGCTGATGTATCACCAGATGCGGTGGGACCCGAAGGATCCGTGGAATCCGGCTTCGGACCGGCTGGTCCTTTCCGAAGGGCATGCCGTGCCGATCATTTACGCGGCCCTGGCCGATCTGGGGGCGACGATCGTGCCGCTGGGCAAAGGGCGGGAATCGGCGCGCCCGATGACAACGGCCGATGCAATGACCCTGCGGGCCATCGAAAGCCCGATCGACGGCCATCCTCATCCCCAGCTCGGCGTTCCGTTCTTCGACGCGGCCACCGGAAGCCTCGGGCAGGGATTGTCCGTCGCCGCCGGGCTGGCGGCGGCGGCTCGCATGGACAAGATCGACCGCAACATCTACTGCATCATCGGCGACGGGGAGAGCCGGGAAGGGCAAATCTGGGAGGCGGCCGATTTTATCGCCGATCGCGCGCTCACCAACGTCGTTCCCATTTTCAACTGCAACGAATTGGCCCAAAGCGACTGGGTTTCGCCGCAGCAGAGTTACATGGGACTGGCTGAAAAGCTCAAGGCGTTCGGGTTCCTGGTGCGCGTGATCGACGGACACGATCCGCATCAGATCGACGATGCCCTGGGCGAACTGCACGTCGTTCAGAACGGCCAGCGCCCGCTGGCCATCGTGGCCCGCACCGTCAAGGGTTGGGGAGCGCCGCACGAACAGGGAATGGGCAAGCACGGCACGCCGGTCAAGAAGGACCAGTTGAAGGACGTTCTGGGCGAGCTGGATCACACGGCCCGGGACCTGGGCGTGCTGGACTACAAGACCGCCGGCGAATTGAAGCCCGCCGCCATCACCGCCAAGGCCCCGGCGCGGGAAAAGAAGACGATCAAGATCAAATCGTTTGCCGAAGGCCTGGCGGCGGTGGGATTGGACAAGGATTTGTCGGCCGGCAAGCCGATCGCCCCGCGCAAGGCGTACGGAGCGGCGCTGGTGGCGCTCGGCGAAGCCGACGGGCGCGTCATCGGCCTGGACGCGGACGTGAAGAATTCCACGCACGCCGAATGGTTCGCCAAAAAATTCCCCGCCCAGTACCTGGAATGCAAGATCGCCGAGCAGAACATGATCAGCGTCGCCGCCGGCGCCAGCGCGGCCGGGAAGATCCCCTTCTGCTCGACGTTCGCCAAGTTCGTGATCCGCGCCTACGACCAGGTGGAGATGGCCATCATCAGCGGGGCGAATCTGAAAATCACCGGCACCCACGCCGGCGTCACCCTGGCGGCCGACGGACCCAGCCAGATGTCCCTGCCCGACGTCGCGTTCTTCCGCAGCTTCTGTCACGTGAAGAACTTCAACGGCCAGCCGGCCGTTCGATATTTCTTCCCCGCCGATGCCGTGAGCTGCTACAAGATCACCGAATTGATGGCGAATCTGGATGGCGCGTGCTACCAGCGCGCCCTGCGCGCGGACACGAAGAATTTGTACAAGGCCGACGAGACGTTCGAAGCCGGCGGATACAAGGTTCTGCGGGAAGGAAAGGATCTGGTTTTCGTATCGGCCGGATACATGGTTCACGAATGCCTCAAGGCCGCCGACGAATTGGCCAAGAGCGGCAAGAAGGCGGGAGTCATCGACGCCTACGGCTTGCCGCTGAAGGACAACGGGATCGTGGAGATCGCCGCCAAATCGGGCGGCCGGATCGTGACCGTCGAGGACAATTACACCGGCGGCCTGGACAGCGAGTTGGCGGAGCAGATTGCCGCCGGCGGCTCGGGCGTGAAGCTCAAGGCGCTGTTCGTGCACCAGATTCCCAAGAGCGGCCGCGAGCCGCAGGACGTGCTGGATTATCTGCATCTCGGCTTCAAGGCGATTGTGGCGGCGGTGTGAATATTACCCGCGATGTGAGACACGGATGTCGCTATCACTTTGCATTTTGGCCAGCGGATCATCGGGGAACTGTTCGGTGCTGCGCGGGCCGCGGGGGGCGATGTTGATCGACTGCGGAATCGCTCCCAGAACCGCCGCCGGACGCATGAAGGGGCTGGGTGTCGGCGTGGCGGACGTCGCGGCGATTTGTCTGACCCATCTGGACGGCGATCATTTCAATCCGGCCTGGACGGGCAGGATCGTTCAGCAAGGCATCGCGATTTTTTGTCACGAGGACCGGGCGGACGAATTGTCGCGTCTCGGCGGCGGGGCGGCGGAATTTGCGCGGCTGATCCGGCCGTTCAATTCCCGTCCGTTCTCCCCGATCGAGGGCGTCCAGTTCACCGCGATTCGGCTCGATCACGACGAGCACGGCTCGCATGGATTTGGCATCGAAGGATTCGGCTCGCGGATCGGATACGCCACCGACCTGGGCCGCCCGAGCAGCGAACTCGTCCGCCAGTTCTGTGGCGTCGGTGTCCTGGCCATCGAAAGCAATTACGATCCGCAGATGCAAGCCAGCAGCGATCGGCCCTGGTTTTTGAAGCGGAGAATCATGGGCGGCCGCGGACATCTTTCCAATCAGGAAGCCTTGGACGTTGTGCGGCGGATTCTGGATCACGCGGACCGGCGGGTCGCCGCGCTGCCCAGGCACATTGTCCTGCTCCATCGCAGCCG
>JBEKXM010000180.1:0-12530 GCA_049512115.1 Tepidisphaeraceae bacterium
CAACGGCCTGCGAACCAACCTCCGAACATTCCTCCCGCTGGTGAGATTCCACGAAAGATGCCACCCGGCATTCCCCCGCCGGCTGGCGAGAAAGATTGATGACGAATATAACATCGAAAATGCACCGCCATTATTTCTTGACCGGGCTTTCATGTCTCCCATGAGGGACATAGAATGTCGGCATGGCAACCATACCAACACCGGAACAAACTGGACGGGTGATATTGTCCATTTTCGGGCAAAAGAATATTCGCCCCAATGAACAGCTTTTATTTGGCGCTCTTCACCCGGCTTTCCTTCGGCAGACGAACATGAGGGCGGCGGATTTCGAGCCGGGAATACAATGGCTAGAGCAGCAAGCATTCATTGATCGAAAGGGCAATGCGAAGGGACCGTATTTCTTGACGCAAGCGGAGTTCGATGAAATCTGAACACTTCTACCCGCTTTTGTTGGGTGGTATAATTGGGCAAAAATGAAGAAATCAGGGATAAGGACAAACTCAGAACGTCTGTGTCCGATACGTAGACCGCATCTTTTTTTCTGATGTGGCTGGCTGGCATACTTGCTGGCATGAGCAAATCACCTGGCCCGACCCCAGAGGAATGGCGTCAGATCATTGACGGTCAGCGGCCCAGCGGACTTACCGTTGCGGCCTACTGCCTGGAACGGGGAATCACCCAAGGTTCCTTTTTCACCTGGAAACGGCGGTTGCGCTCGCCAGCCAAGCCAAACCGTTTGTCCAAGCCCGCATTCGTCGAGGTGACGCCTCCAAGGGCGGGGACGGCCGGGATGATCGAGGTTTGCCTGCGCGGCGAGCGTCACTTGCTGGCAAGGCGTGGTTTCGACCGCGAGTTGTTGATCGAATTGATTCGTACCCTGGAGAGCATCGCGTGATTGGCCTGCCCTCATTGGAGGCACTGGATCACTCGGCAGCCACCCGCATCTGGCTGGCGACGGCGGAGGCGCACTGGCCGACAACTTCACCCTTGCCAGCCAGGGAGAATCGATCCATTACATCTTCGGCCTCACGCGCGTGTGGTTCTCCAGCGCGACTGGGAGGTTTAACGGTGGGAACATCCTGCCCCAGGCGGGCTTGGCTGGCTTGACCAACGCAAAGCCGAATGACCTTTTTACAGGTTCGGCTATTGATGCCATCGGGCCGACGTCAGCGCAGTTGGCAGCGGGGCAGTCCACGCGCGTCATCGTCTTCGGCAACCCGGGTGGCTCAATAACGCAAGGAGCTTTATACGAATCATATGATGCGGGTACTGCGCCCCTGGACAGCAATAATTACGTAACTGACAGTTGGTCCTCGATTCCGACCGATCCCACGTTTGGAAGTGTCAATATCGTTTCGGTGGGGAGACAGGGCGTTATCGCCTACGGCGGCAGCAACGGCGGGTTCGATGATCCGGACGTTATTTACGCGGCCTCCGGATCCAAAATCTATCTGCGCACTACCGCAGGCGGGACCTTGACGGCGACCACGGCCCAACCCACGGGCGCGGGCAAGATATTGGCTATAGCGCTTGATCCCACCGATTGGCGGATCGCGTACGTTACGGACGGCACCCGGGTTTGGGAAACGACCAACGCGGGCGGGATATGGACAGATATCACCGGCAACCTGAGGAACAGTGGGAGTGTCGGCACATTCGCGCAGTTGGTCGTTCCAACATCAGGTACACTCCTCTTTGGCGGCGACCAGGGCGTTTCATACATGCTTTCAAGCGCCCCGGGCCTCTGGAACCAGTACGGATCTGGCCTGCCCAACGTCGCGATTAACGCGATGGTCTACAATGCCGCTGACAACCTGGTAGTGGTTGGAACTGTTGGCCGCGGAGCCTGGGAAATTCAACCCACTACTACTCCGATCGCCTTTATGAACGATTCCACGCTCGAAGTTGTCGGTTTCGGAAATGCCGCCAATAACATCGGCTTCCACCTGTCGGGCGGGACTTACACGGTGACGGACACCAACTCCAGCGGTTCACAGACGTTAACGTTCGCCTCGGGGCCCGTGCAATTGATTTCGTTCGATCTGGGGAGCGGCGTAAACGCCGTGACCTACGGCGGCGGGAACCTGGCGAGTATGGTCCAAGGCGACCTGAATCTGGGCACCGGGGGCGGTAATTCGCTGACGGTCGACGATAGCAGCTATAACAACGTCGCAACGTACACGATCGATTACCAATCCAACTCACAGTGTATGTACCGCACGAATTCCGCCCTGATTTACTACAGCGGCGCACAGAACATCGCCTTAGTCGCCGGCACGAACATCGATACCATCGACGTCGTCAACACGGCACCGGACACGACCACTTACCTCAACGGCACGGGTGGAGAACTGGGCGTGGATATCGGCATGGGGAGCACGGCCGGCATCATGGGAAGGGTCAATATTCGCGAGTCCAGCGGTGCAACCGACATCGTCGTCGACGACTCCACGGAATCCATCCCTCGTGGCGCGATCTTGAGCACTACCGCCGGCTTTGGGGCGATTACCGCGCTCACTCCTGCCGAGGTGGATTACCTCTACGCCGACACCTCCAGCCTGGAGATCCACCTGGGCACCGGCGCCAATCCGGTCGACGTTGAGGCGACAGGCACTCCGACCACCTTTATCGGCGGCGTCGCGCGTGGTTTCGGTGCGCAGGCAGGAACTGCCGCGACATTGTCGGGGGTCGACATCGTAAATTCGAATTCGGGCGGCATCACCAATTCCGGCTTCCTGAACGTTGACGATTGCACGATTACGGGAAACAGCGCAAGCCACAACGGCGGTGGAATTCAAAACCTATCCGGTGGCACCATCAATCTCGTCGACTGCCTGGTGAGCGGAAACTCCTCGAGCGGTTCAGGCGGCGGCGTGTACAACCAGGGTGCGATCTCCATCAGCAACTGCACTTTCAGCGAAAACTCCGCGACCAGCGGCGCCGGCGTATACAACGCTGGTGGCGGGACCGTGCAGGCGTACAATTCCATTCTGTGGGGCGATTCCGGCGCCGAAATCTCCAATCACGGAACCGCCAGTGTCCAGCACAGCGACGTTCAAGGCGGCTGGACCGGTACCGGCAGTTACAATCTCAACGCCAACCCCCAATTCACTTCCAGTTCCAACTTCCAACTTCTGAGCACCTCGCCTTGCATCAACACCGGCAATAACAACACGGTCGTCGCCGGCCTGCCCGATCTGGCCGGCAATCCGCGCATCGCCAACGGCATCGTGGACATGGGGGCTTACGAGTTCCAGGGAATGCTTTCCGCCCCGGTCCTGGTTTTCGCACCGGGGCCGACAACCGTCAATGTTGGAGCCTTCTTTAATCCGACCATCGCTGTCGACATTACGCGAAACGGACAAATCGTCACCAACGACAATTCGACCGTGACGCTTTCCATCGCCAGCGGACCAGCCGGCGGGCTGCTCAACGGCAGTTCGAGCATCACCGTCAATGCGTCGGCGGGAATTGCGACATTCAACAACATTTCCCTTAACGAAGTCGGCATCTATTCGCTTCGCGTGACCGATGGTAGCGATACCCCGGCACAGTCGGCGGGTTTTGACGTGAACAACCCCGGGGTGGTACCTCAACTGGTCTTCACGGCGCAGCCAAGCAACGTGGTTGCCGGGAGCGCCATGAGCCCATCGGTGGTGGTGCAGGAACTGATTAGCGGCGTGCTGGACACTCCCGACAGCAGCACGTATGTGACGTTGAGCATCGGCGGGAACCCCGTCCAAACGAGCAAGGTAAACCAGGGCGTCGCCACCTTCAGCAATCTGATCCTGAGCAACGCCGGCACCTTTAATCTGGTCGCTGGCGACGCGAATGATACCCAGGCCACATCAAACAGCTTTACGGTTACCCAGCCCACTCCTCCGCCCCCGAGACTTGTCTTCGGTCCGCAGCCGACGACGCCGGCGGTGGGCAGCGCCCTCAACCCGGCCATCACCGTGACCGAGGAAGACTCCAGCGGCAATCCTGTCGTCAGCGACAATTCATCCTATGTCACGCTTGGCGTATCCGGAGGTACGCTGAGCGGATCGCTGACCGCGCAAGTATCCAATGGCGTGGCGACCTTCAACGGTCTGAGCCCCAACGCAACAGGCACCTACACCCTTGCCGCAATCGATGGAAACGACACCGCAGGCAGTCTCAGCTTCACCGTGGCATCGACCGAACTAGTGTTCACCCAGGAGCCGCAGAGTTTCACCATGGGTTCCAATGTACCCGTGCCCACATTCCAGGTCTCCGTCGAGCAAAACGGCTCGGTCGTCACCAACGACAATTCTCTCATCGGCGTTACTATCCTCGTTCCCAATGGCGCGAGCTGGGTCAACGGCCAGGTCCACGCAGTCAATGGCGTGGCTACCTTCAGCAACTTTTTCATCGGGAGTTTGTCGGAGGAATATTACATCACTCTTCAGGCCACGGACCTCAGCAACTCCAGCATTGCTTCCGGCGAATCCAACAGCTTCAGCGTGAACCCCGGTCCGCCAACCGTTCTCAATGTTACCGGCGGGGGTACCACCAGCGTTGGATCGAGCATCTCTCCAGGCTTTCAATTTCAATTTTCAGGTGTCGGCCTCGATTACCTCGCCAATGACAGTTCCAGCGTGACGGCCTCGATTTTCAGTGGACCGGACGGTGGAACGCTCAGCGGGACGCTTACCGAGCCGGAGAACGTCGGTTTCAACAATCTCGTCATCAACAATGTGGCGGGCGACTATACGTTGCAGTTCACCGACACAACCTACGGGATTTCCACGCAGGCCCACGTCACCATCATTGGCGGAGAAGCGACCCACCTGGTATTCCTCCAGCAGCCCGGCACAACAACGATCGGAAGCCCCATTCAGCCGTCCATCGAGGTGGAGGCGGAAGACAACTTCAATAACCTGGCCAGCGGATACAACGGGATGGTGACGCTCTCTGTTGCCACTCCCGCCGGAACACCGTTGAGCGGCATCGTTAGCTTGAACGCGCAAAACGGACTGGCGACGTTCGGCGGAGTTTCCATCGGCCAGCTTGGGACATTTAGGCTCTCCGCGGTGGACAGCCTGACTTCCTCGATTGCCGGCACATCCAACCTCTTTAGCGTCATCGCACCCATCACATACTACGTGGATCAACACGCGGACGCTGGCGGCAACGGCCTTTCTCCGTCAACGGCATTCACCAGCATTCAATCCGCCCTTTCGGCGGCGATCGCCGGTGACACGATCGATGTAGCCCAGGGCGATTACTCGCCGGAAAGCAATGCCACGGACACGTTCCAGCTCAAAGATGGCGTGACGCTTCAGGGCGGGTTCCAGACTGGCTTTGCAGGCAGCCCCAACCCGACGGCGTATCCGACGCTGCTGGACGGCATGGGAACCAACATGCATGTCGTCACGGCGAACGGGACGGATTCCACCGCCGTTCTTGATGGCTTCACGATCACCGGCGACAATGCAGTTCCCCCCGGAAGTGGTCAGCCCGACGACCTCTATGGCGCTGGACTGCTGGCAGACGGCGGCGCGCCCACGATACTCAATTGCACATTCACGGGTAACGTCGCGTACTACGGCGGCGCTGTCTTCATCGCCAACGAAACGTCCGCGACCGCGATAATAACCAATTGCGTCTTCCAGAATAATACGGGCAGCCTGGATGGAGGCGCGGTTTACACGCACTTGAGCAATTCGACTTTTGTCAATTGTCTCTTCACGGGGAATTCCACGAACTACGATGGCGGAGCGATTTACGATGATTCTTCGTCGTTAACGATTACCAACTGCACGTTTACGGCGAACCATGCGATCTATAACGGCAGCGCAATAAACAACGCCGCAACAGGTGGCGTCGCGTCCAGCCTAACCATAACCAACAGCATCTTCTGGAACGACATAAACGGCGGTGGCCCTAACTTCGAGATCGATGACGACAATAATAATTACGGTGGCCTGCCAACCGTAAGTTACTGTGATATTTCTAATCTCAGCGCACTGCAAAGTGGGGACCGGGCCAACCTCGGCTTCGGAAACATTGACGCCGACCCGATGTTCGTCAATCCCAGCGGCCAGAACTATCAACTCCAGGAAAGCTCACCCTGCATCAACTCGGGCAATGATAGTGCACCAGGACTCACAGGCGTCGGGCTCGACCTGACCGGTAATCTGCGAAACATCGACGGCGTCGTCGATATGGGCGCATACGAAGCGCAACTCGTCGCTGTGAGTTGGACCGGGCTTGGCGATGGCATCAACTGGAGCGATCCTAGCAACTGGTCGGATACACTCGTCCCCACTCAGTTCGACGATGTGACCATTGGATCGGGCTTCGGCACGATTCAGGTCGGAGCGGGCGCCTACGCGGTGCACACCTTGATGGCGGCATCTCCAGTTGAATTAACCGCGGGAATCCTGGCCCTGTACGGCTCTAGCACGTTCAGCGCCGGCGTGACTATCGACCGTGGCGCGCAGCTTAATGTCATCCAAAGCGACCCCATCTTGCTGACCGTAACCAGCCTGAATATTAACCCGGGCGGCACACTCGATCTGGCCGACAACGAAATGCTGATCAATTACGGCGCAGATGCCGATCCACTCGCCACCATCGCCTCCTACGTGGCCAACGGCTACAACGGCGGAGGATGGAACGGCCCCGGCATCGTCTCCACAGCCGCCCAAGTTCCCACCAACGGCTCGGTTTATGGCCTCGGCTATGCCGATGGCAAGGATGGCGTTGTTGCCGGACTGTCATCAGGCCAGATCGAAGTGAAATACACCCTGCTGGGCAACGCCAATTTGGACGGCCTGGTCAACGCCGCCGACTTCACCATCCTGGCGGCGAACTTCAACCAGCCCGTCACCGGCTGGGACCAAGGCGATTTCAATTACGATGGCCTCGTCAATGCGGCCGATTTCACCGACCTGGCGGCGAATTTCAACCAGGGGGTTACGCTTCCCGCCGCCGCAATTACGGCGTCGGTCGCTGCGCCGGCAGCCGCTTCAACAATCGCGACGGTGGCAGTTTCCAACACTCCGACCGTGACAGCAGCTTCCACCACCAAGTCGAAGCTTACAACAACCGCCGCCCTGACCGTCGGTTCGACAACTCCGACGGTTGCAGCGGTCACCACTAAATCGACCGCCGCGGCGCCAACCGCACTGAAGAAGACCAAGCCCGTCAGCGTTTCAAAGACAGTCGCCAAGGACACGACGAATACGAAGCCTAAGGCTACCGCCGTAACGGTTGGCGCGGCCCGCGTTGTGACGGTCCCTTCTACCGGTTTGGCGGCGACTTCCCAGAAGATCAAAGATAAGGATGCCAAGTTTCTCGCGGATCGGTAACAGGGTTTGAGTTCGTTGCCCGGCCGCTTGGACGATGTGGTTGGCAAAGCGGACACCTTACTGGGCGACATTTCGGGAAAACGAGTGCTGTGTCTGGCTGCAGGCGGGGGGCAGCAATCGGCAGCGTTTGGTCTGCTGGGTGCAGATGTGACCGTGTTCGACCTCTCGGATGAGATGCTGGCGCGCGATCAGGCCGCCGCCAGCCGGTACGGGTTGCCGCTCGCCGTAACCTACGGTCGGATCTTACGCAACGCTCGGATCGCCCCATTGCTCCATGACCACACAACACCGATGAATAGTTCTATTGGGTAGCACACCGGGTCCTGGAGTGTACGGCCCAACTCTGTTTTGGTTCGCAGCCATCGAAATCGCGGGTACTGGTTCAGGCTGAAATCATTTCCTTTTCGGCGGCATTGTGCCGCATTTAGGCAACGCACCACGATGGTCCCTGCAACTCCTGGCCGGGTCATCATTTCCGCCGAAGTGCGAGTACAAGGGAGATCTGTGCCGCGCGGATTTGTTCCACCAAAAGGAATTGGACGAAAAGTTGAGTTTGCTCCAATTTGGCTACGGATTTTGTTTGGAAGTTTGCGCGTACCGTGATGGAAACAATTCTGCCATACTGCAAATTGTGAGTAACATCCGGGTGTTTTCCGATTCGCGGAGATTTTTTGAGGAAACGTTATGAACAGCGCACACTCTGACAAGGTCCGAACGAATGACCCAGCGGCAAACCCCGACCCCATCACCAAGGCACCGGGCTCTCATCCTGTCGGCACAGGAATTGGCGCAGCAGTGGGCGGAGTCGCTGTCGCCGGTGGAGCGATCGTGGCGGGCGCGGCTATGGGCACGGTGGCGGGGCCGGTTGGGACGGCCGTGGGAGCCGCAGTTGGCGCGGTCGCGGGGGGGTTTGTGGGCAAGGGGGTGGCCGAAGAAATCAATCCAATCGCGCAGCCGCAGCACCGCAACAAATTTCGAAGATGTGGAGACAGCCCTCTCGCAGGAATGGGATCGTTCCAAAGGGAAGTCGAAGTTGAAATGGGATCAGGCCAAGCCCGCCGCGCGGGACGCCTGGGAGCGGAACGACGCACACAGCAAGATTGAAGAGGCTAGCCGGTTACAAGACTGACGACATTTTGTGCGGAGCCGGTCGTCGAAGTCAGTTTGAAAGTATTTCCTCTTATGGCGGGATTGCTCCGCATTCAGGGCAGCGGTCGGGCGTGGCGCGAAGGTCGTAGCCGCATCGCACGCACGAATACGGCGAGGCGTTTCTTCGCCGCGCCAGCCAATTCCTTCCGCAACGTATCGCCCACCAAACGGGTAGCACTGCGGTGACCAGAGTCACCCAAAGCAAAGAGACTTCCAGCCCGGCGACATGACCAATGATTCGGCGACTGTTGGATTCCTCGCCGTTGGGGCCAAACAACGACTGCTGCATGTCGCCGCTTGTAAACGCGAATCCCCCAAACTCTCGTTGTTTGTAGTTGGCGACGCCTGAACTCAGCCCCTCGCCGGACTTCGGCGTCAGGTAGTTTCCGAATCCATTTATCCGTCGCATCCACAACGCCCCCGAACCTACGGCGATAAGGGCCACAATGACGTGGTGGATTTGCTGCGCCAGCATGGCGGCCACGAGTAAAGGGTACGGAAACTTGGGGCAACGCCAGCGTTTTTCCGACCGCCACCACGACCGATTCGGCGTCATCGGCAATCAAGACCAGCTCCCCAACCCCGCAATGGATCGGCCCGTCCAATCGATTACATTGCTTCGTACGCTGTAGGGGCACGGCCCCGGCTACCGAAGGTGTTGCTTTAGCCAGGTCAAAACATGGTTAGCGTCGGTCATCGCCGCCGTAATGCGCGGTCGAAGATTACATAGAGCGAAAGACCCCGACCGCTCGCCGCGGCGCACTGGCGGGTGGCATCTGAATAGGAGCAATGCATGCAAGCGGTGAACCCCCCTGAGCAAACCGATGGCCTTCCCACCCTCTGCGGCCATGAAGCCGCCGTTGCCGAGGCAATGGCGCGGCCGGGACCACTCTACCTCGTTGACAGCGGGATCGACTTTGCCCATGTACACAGCGCCTTTGCCATCGCCCTCCACATGCATCAGCCCCTAATTCCCGCCGGAGGCGGAGACATCAAAACTGCCCGGATCGTCAGCAACCTCAAACACATGTTCGATACGGGGGACAGCTACAACGCGGGCGTTTTTCAGTCGTGCTACAAGCGTATGGGCCAGTTCATTCCTCAACTGGTTCAAGCAGGGAGTCGGCCCCGGGTAATGCTCGACTATTCGGGGTGTCTGCTCTACGGGTTGCGGCAAATGGGGCTCGACGACGTCTTTGAAAGCCTCAAGACGATCACCTGCAACCCAGAGTATCGCCGGTCTGTGGAGTGGCTGGGCTCGGCGTGGGGACATCCTGTAGCGCCGTCCTCGCCCGTGCAGGACTACCGATTGCATGTGCGTGCTTGGCAGCATCATTTTGCCGCCATCTTCGGGCTTGAGGCACTCAGCCGGGTGCGGGGTTTCTCGCCAGCCGAGATGGCCCTGCCGAACCACCCGGACATCTGCTACGAGTTTATCCGGACATTGAAGGAATGCGGTTACCGCTGGGTTCTGGTTCAGGAGCACACCGTGGAGCAAATCGACGATGGCGGGCCTGTCCGTCAGCCGCATATTCCGTATCGTCTGGTGGCCCGGAACTCCCGCGGCCAAACCCTCAGCATCATCGCGATTATCAAGACCCAAGGAAGTGACACCAAGCTCGTCGGACAGCTTCAGCCCTACTACGAGGCCAGAGGATTGTCGCGCGTCTCGCTGGCGGGAAAGCCAGCGCCGGAACTGGCGACGCAGATTTCGGATGGTGAAAACGGCGGGGTGATGATGAACGAGTTTCCCCCCAAGTACATACAGGTCATGGCCGAAGCGTCCGGCTCCGCCACGCCGCCAGTGAACGTTGGTGAATATCTCGAGTACCTCGGATCAATCGGGATTACGGAACGCGACTTGTCCCCGATCGAGCCCATCCTTCAGACACGCATCTGGGATGTTTTTCCCGCCGGCGCTGGCCCCGAAGTCATGGAAAAGACCATCGACGAACTGCGCCGCCGCGACAGCCGCTTCCATGTTGAAGGCGGAAGCTGGACCAACAACATTTCTTGGGTCCGTGGTTACCAGCAGATGCTCGGACCGATGGAAGCGGCCAGTGCCCTGTTCAACGAGAAGGTCCTGGGCCGACATGTGTCCACCGCGGAACATCGATATCGCAACGCGCTGTTTCATCTTCTTTTGACCCAGACCAGCTGTTACCGTTATTGGGGCACGGGCGTCTGGACCGACTACGGCCGCGAACTCTGTCGGCGGACGATGGAGATCCTGACTCATGACTTTTGAGAACAGCGTGTCTGCGGAATGGGCGAGCCAGGACCGGTTGAGCCAGTGCGAAGTGATGGGCGAATATTGCGTCCCGAGTCGTAGTATCCCGGATTTCCCATATGACACTCCGCTGGCGATCGTCTCCTCCGGCGGAGAATTCCCAATCCAGCCATCACGATCATCGCCGCGCTCGCTGGCTCCGGAACATTGGCGAACGTCGGCAAGGGCAACCCGTTGGCCGCCGCAAACCGCGGTATGTCGGCCCGATGATGGCGCATGAAGCGTGCGAACAGGCCCCTCTCCGAAAGTCAGACTCACATCAAGGAATAGTTATCGCAGCGATCTCCGCCTGACGCCGCCCGAATCCTCGCCGAGCTACGGTGGCGTCAGTGGCTCGATATGCCCGGCCAGCGTCGTCCGGAGCGATTCGCGTGCAAAGCGTCATTGCCCGGTCTGCGAGCGGAACCCGACGCCTCGCGCGATCGTTGACAGATCGGCCTGCAAGGCGAGCATCTACTCATGGCCAACAAGCCGATCATGATCATGGGATGCACCAGCGATGCGGGCAAATCCTTTTTGGTCGTGGCCTTGTGCCGGCACTTTTCCAATCGCGGCCGGCGCGTGGTGCCGTTCAAGGCGCAGAACATGAGCAATAATGCCGCCGTGACATCGGACGGCTTGGAAATGGGACGGGCGCAATATCTGCAGGCATTGGCCGCCCGCGCGGTGCCAGAGGTGCGAATGAACCCGGTCCTGCTCAAACCGAGCGCTGACACTTCCAGCCAGGTGATCGTCGCCGGCAAAGTCGACTCCCTGATCAGCTCATTGCCGTGGATGGACCGCAAGGCGCGTTTGTGGCCCGTTGTCTGTGAATCGTTGCACGGTCTCATGGCCGAGTACGATCAGGTCATCATCGAAGGCGCGGGCAGTCCGGCCGAGGTGAACCTGCGGCGCGGCGATATTGTCAACATGAGCGTCGCCCTGGAGTGTCAGGCGGATGTCTATCTCGTGGCGGACATCGATCGCGGGGGGGCGTTCGCGCATTTGCTGGGCACCTGGATGTGCCTGGAACCAGACGAGCGGGCGCTGATCCGGGGGTTTGTGCTGAACAAGTTCAGGGGCGATCCGGCGCTGCTGGGCGATGCGATGGACTGGCTGCAGGATCGCACCGGCGTAAGAACCGTTGCCATCGTGCCGATGATCCGGCATCATCTCCCGGAAGAAGATACACTGCATCATCGCGCCCAACGATCGCGCGACAAAATCAACATCGCGCTGATTGCCTATCCGTACGCGAGCAATCTGGATGAGTTTGATCCGCTAATCCACGAGAACGGCGTCGCGGTGGTGCCGCTGCGCGAGCGGTGCGCGCTGACCGATTTCCAGGCCGTGATTCTTCCCGGCAGCAAGAACACCGCCGAAAGCCTGCGCCACCTTCAACAGAGCGGCCTCTCCGCCGAGGTGATTCGCGCGGCGGCCAGCGGCGTTCTGGTCTTTGGAGTTTGCGGCGGCATGCAGCTGCTGGGCCGGCACATTGCCGACCCGTACGGCATCGAGAGCGGCGATATTCCGGGGCTCGGCCTGCTCGACGTCGCCACCACGCTGGCAATCGACAAGACCACGCGCCAGCGACAGGTCCGCTGCATCGACGGCGATCTGCTGCGAGGTTACGAAATCCATCACGGTCAAACCGCCGCCGGTCCCTGCGCGCAAGCGCATCTGGCGGACGGGCTGGGCTGGCAACAGGGCAATGTCTGCGGCGTCCATCTGCACGGTTTGTTCGAGAACACAAGCTATCGCCAACAGTTCCTCTC
>JBEKXM010000181.1:0-8260 GCA_049512115.1 Tepidisphaeraceae bacterium
TGGGATTTATTCCGTTATGAAAACCTGGATCGTCCTGATCGCGATTGGACTGGCGATTTTCGCCGCCGCCTCGGCCCCCGCTGCGCCGGCGACGGCGCCGGCTGACCCGCCCGCCCCGGCGGCCCTGGCGCCGACGTACCTCTCCATCGGCAAAGAGTTGCGTTTAAGCCTGGCCATGATTCGCCGTACCCTGGTCGATCTGTCCCTCGACCCCGCGTGCAGGCGACAGGCGAACCAGATCCTCGATTCCGCCTCCGGCGAGTTGGAACGCCTCATGCGCGACGTTCAGGCCGGCCGCATGCCCGCCGCAAAGAGCATCGTCGCCGTCCCCCAAAACCTGCGTGCCGCCCGCGACCGGCTTCTGATCTTGATCGGCCCGCGCCAAAGCGAATTGCTCCAGGAAAAACTGCGCTCGCTGCGTGGCGAAGCCCGCAGCCAAATCGGCCGGCTTCGCCAGGCGCTGGCCGAGTTGAATCTCCCGCGCGACCTGAGGCGCGCCTGCGAGCCGATTCTCCGCGAGGCCGAATCGGCCGTGGAAAAGCTTCCCGACATGGACGTTGACGGCAATCGCTACGCCGCCGCCCGCCAGGCCATGAACGATCTCTTCGTCAAAGCGCACGATGAATTGGCGAAGGTTCTGACCGCCGCCGAGCAAATTCAACTTGGCCCGCATTTCTCAGAGCTGGCGGCCCAGCCGCCGGCCACCCAGCCTTCGCCGGGAAGCTAAATGAAGGTTCGCAATTCGGGGACACGCCAAAGAACGCGCGTCGCAAGCGACGCGGCTAACCGGCAGATGGTTGTCGCAGAATCACGGGTACCCATTTAGAGGGGAACCGCTCTAATTTCACATGTCTTCCAGATTTTTAACGATCTGGCTGCCATCCTGAAGCTTGGAGAAGTCCGGCGGAACTTTGGGCGGCAAAATCGCCGATTGATTCGCCTGGCGATGAAACCGCCGCGCCAGGCGAAGGAAAAATGCCCCCAAAACCATCAGCGCGGCCGCGCTCAACAGAAACAGCCCGCAAACCAGAATCCCCCGAAAGGTGGCCGGCTTCGGCCAGCGGCGAACGCCCTCGAAGACGCATTGGGCCGCCCCGACGAGACAGCCGCCCATGGCGATCACGCAATATGACCGCGACCGGATCGCCGCCCGCCGCAAGGCAGCCATCTGACGGATGCGGGTGGAATTGAGATGATCGTCGGACATTGATGGAAACCCAAAATTCGAAATTCGAATGACGAATCAAATTCGAAATTCAAAATTCGAAACAAAGGCTGTTTCGTGATTCGAATTTCGAATTTGATTCGAATTTCGAGTTTTTTACAAACCCATCGCCTTGGCCATCGTCTGGCCAATCGTCGCCGGGCTGTCGGCCACGGCAATCCCGGCTGATTTGAGCGCCGCGATCTTCGACTCTGCCGTGCCTTCGCCGCCGCTGATGATCGCGCCGGCGTGGCCCATCCGGCGCCCGGGCGGGGCCGTCCGCCCGGCGATGAAAGCCGCCACAGGCTTTTTGACGTTCTGTTTGACGAACGCGGCCGCGGTCTCCTCGTCCGTACCGCCGATCTCCCCGATCATAACGATCCCGTCCGTCTGCTCGTCCTTGGCGAACAAATCGAGAAGCTCGATAAAGTTAAGCCCCTTGACCGGATCGCCGCCGATGCCGACGCCCGTGGTCTGCCCGATCCCGCGCGTGCTGCATTGCCATACCGCTTCATAGGTCAGGGTGCCGCTGCGGCTGATGATCCCCACCTTCTTGCCGCTTTTGGCATCTTTCGGCGCGGTGTGGATATAGCCGGGCATGATGCCGATCTTGCACTCCCCCGCCGTGATGATGCCGGGACAGTTCGGACCGATGAGACGGCTTTTCGGCTTGTCCTTCAGGAACGCCTTTACGCGAATCATGTCCAGGACGGGAATTCCCTCGGTGATGGCCACGATGACGGCGATGCCCGCATCCGCCGCCTCCATGATCGCATCTCCCGCGAACGGCGGCGGCACGAAAATCATCGTGGCATCCGCCCCCGTCGCATCCACGGCCTGCCGAACCGTGTCAAACACCGGCAGGCCGTTGGCATCCTTCGTCCCCCCCTTGCCGGGAGTGACGCCGCCAACCATTTTCGTGCCGTAATCCAGGCATCCCTTGGTATGAAACGCCCCGGCCGACCCGGTAATCCCCTGACAAATGACCCGTGTTTTGGCGTTGACCAGAATGCTCATGCGAAATTTTTCCTGCGAGAACGGCGGAAGAGCGTATAGCGGATAAAGTCGGTTTGCAAAAATGGGGGCGAGGGACCGGCCAAAATATGTTCCAACTTGCGTTTGAGCTTTCTTCGACGGCCATTTTTCTGGCCAAGCGCGTTCCGCGCCGCCTTGTCGTCGCTTATCGGCCCGGATTCAAATCCTGTCATTCCGATTCTGATGTATTAGAGATTGGCTTGTCGCCAAAATCGATCGGCCCCCTAGTGGAAACGGAATTCTCTTTTGACATCCCTACAACGTAGGGTATAATGCCGAACGTGAAACTCACGCTCGCGCAGACTGCCACGTTTGCCTCGATATGGAAACACTGGCGGCTGACCGACGGTGACCTTCGCGCGCTGGAGCGGCAATTGATGGAGAATCCCCTCTGCGGCAAGGTCATGCGGAATACCGGTGGCGTCCGCAAAGCCCGTTTCGCGCCGCCTTCACGTGGATCGGGCAAGAGCGGCGCATATCACGTTTGTTAGTTTTACTTCCTGGTCCACGACTTGGTGTGCTTCGTTCTGATCTTCCCGAAGAACGAGCAACCGAACCTGACGGCCCAGCAAGAAAGGGCGTGCCGGTTGTTGGCGACACAGATCAAACGAGGGCTGGACAGTTGCTGATCGCCGCTCCCGGCCCCAGCCGCAAACAAGAGGACGTTGCTATGCGAAAGCCGACAAAAGAAACGCTGGGCGATTTGCTCGTCCAGAGCCTGGCCGAGCTACGCGATGGCCTTCGCGGTCGAACCGACAAATTGACGATGAAAACCGTCGAAATCCCCGACCCGCCTTGCTTTAACGCCGCGTCCGTCCATAAGCTCCGCGACCGGCTCGGCCTCAGTCAAGGTCTGTTCGCCAAACTGCTCGGCGTCTCCCGCAAGTTGGTGGAGGCATGGGAAGCTGGTACCCGCATCCCGTCGCCGATGGCCTGCCGATTGCTCGAAGCAATCGCCCGCAAGCCGTCGCTGTACGTGCGACATCGCCGCCGTGTTGCATGAGGATGGATCGGCCACCTCAACTTTGTCATGCTTTTCCCCGGCTGCTACGCTAATCCGAATGGATCGGCTGTTCGCGGCTTTGATTGCCACGTTTCTGATCGCACCAGCGCGTGCGGGGCAGCCATGAACGTTGAATCCCCCACCTTCGATCGAAGACTTGCGCGGCTCATGTTGTGTGCCGCGGGTTTGCTGTGCGTGGCGTTTGGGATTCGCATGCTGGCGGCGTGGAAGACTTATCACCACGTCGACCCCACGGCCGGCGTCTGGACCGCGGCGGCGCTGGATGCACGCGAGGGGATTCTGTACCGGCCGATCGAATCGGAGATCGGCTACGGCGGCTCGCGATACGCGCCGCTGCACATCGTCTTGCAGGCGGCGCTGATTCGAATGGGAATGGGCCCGGTGGCCGGTGGATATCTGCTGGATTTGATCGGCATCCTGCTGGTGATCGGAGGCGTTTACGCGCTGCTGCGGCAACTTCAGATCGCGGCGGCGCCCGCGGCGGCGTTGGCCGGATTCGTCCTGGCGGCATACTGCTACAGCACCACCGCCGCCGGCCTGAAAGGCGATCTGCTGCCGGCGGGGCTGAACCTGTGGGGACTGGCGGCGGTTGCCGCAACGCAACGGCATAACACTAAGGAGGCGTGCAAGAACAAAGGCGCAGAAGACCCCCACCCCAGCCCTCCCCCTGAGTACAGGGAGAGGGGGAAAACATTGCTCGTCGCGGCAGGGATCTGTTTCGTCCTGGCGATGGCGACGAAGCTCACCAGCATTTTCGGAATTGCTTCCGTGGCGTTGTGGCTGTTTTCCCGCAAGGAATGGCGGAAGGCGGTTCTGCTGGGCGCGGTTTGGTTGATTGGAATCGCCGCGGCGGCGATGGCGACGCAATGGGCCAGCGGCGGGCGGGCCTACGGGATTTTCAAACTCTGCGCCGGCGGCGGCGGAGGTTTGAGCCAGCTTCTCAGCGGCCCGCATCGAATGGTTTCCGATGCGATTCATAACGATCGGGTATTCGTCTGCTTCTGGTTGCTGGCGGCCGGGTTGATCGTGATCGGCCGGCAGTGGGCGTCGTTGCCGGCGATCCTGTTCACCGTGACGACGCTGGGCACGGTGGCGATCTATGGTTCGCCGGGAACCAATTGCAATCACCTGGTCGATTTGCAGGCGGCCGCCGTGGTGGTGATCGCGACGGGCTTCGGGTCATGTCGCGCGTGGGGTCGATATGCGGCCCTGGCCGCGACGGCGATCGTCCTGATCTCCACCGTCGCCAGCGGGTTCAAGACGGTGAGCATCCTGCGTGAGAACCGGCACGGCACCATGATGTCCGCCCTTGCCGACGCGGATCGCTCAATCGTGACCGGGCCGTTGCTTTCGGAAAACCCCATCCTGCCGATCCTGCAAGGCCGGCGTCCTTACATGCTTGATTCGTTTATGTTTCGCGCGGTCCGGATGCGCGATTCGAAGATTGCCGAGCGATTCTGGAACGATTTGTCGCGGCGGAATTTCCGCGCCGTGATTCTCAGCGGTCCGCCGTGGGAACCAACGCGTTCCGGAAACGCCGGAAATTTCGGGCCGGGATTCATCGACCGGTTGCAGCGGAACTACGAATTGGTCGGCCACCATGGCGAGTATTGGGTATATGTGCCCAAGCAGCCCTGACGCGTGATCGAGCAGCAATTATTGTCAAACCCCGCCATCGGCTTGCACCGATATGGGAGTATCATAATTTCCGATGAGCTCGACAGGGGTTTCCAATCTCACTCGCCTGATCCTGGCGCTGCTGTTGGTGGCGTCGGGGCTGATCGCGGCCGGTTGCGCGGTTCGGCAGGTCGTCTCCTGGCGAAATTACGGCGACGTGGAAGATGAAGGGGGAATCTGGACCGCCCTCGCCGTGGACGCGAAAGACGGCGTCCTCTACCGCCAGATCGTCTCCCCCATCGGATACGGCGGAACGCGGTACGGGCCGCTCCATATCGTGCTGCACGCGGGGCTGCTGAAGGCGGGAATGGCCCCGATCACCAGCGGATTTCTCATCGGCCTGGTCACGGCCGCCGGCGCGCTGGCGGGAATCTACCAGCTCATGCGGCGGCTGAAAGTCCCGGCTTCCTTCGCCATCGCATTAACCGGCTTCTTCCTGGCGGCGTTTTCGGTGCGATCGGGAATCCTGTCGATCAAGGCGGACCTGTTGGCGGCGGGGCTGGACGTGTGGGGATTGATCGCGGCGCTGCCCCTGGCCGAAGCCCAACAAAAAGTGGAAGCGCGGCAATGGCCGGCGACTTTGCTCGCCGGGACGTGCTTCGCCCTGGCCGCGGTTTCGAAAGTCACCAGCCTGTTTGGAATCGCCACGGTGACCACCTGGCTGCTGCTGCGGGGAGAAATGAAAAGCGCGGCTCGGCTGGTGGGGGTGTTCTGTATCGGAGTGATCGCCGCGGCGCTGGCGGTGCAGTGGGCCAGCGGCGGGCGGGCGATGGGTGTCTTCGCCGCGTCCGCCGCCGCCGGCGGGGGCTTGCGACGCCTCGCCCAGGCGCCGCTGTATTTCTTCCCGGCGATCTTCAGCCGGGATCGAGTCGTCGGTGGGTTTTGGATCGCCGCGCTGGTGATGACCCTGACGCGGCAAAACTGGAGGAGCCTTCCGACCATTCTGTTGGGATACAGCACGCTGGGAACGATGGCAATCTTCGGCTCGCGGGGAACCGACATGAATCACCTGATGGACCTGCATCTGTCGTCGCTGCTGGCGTTGGCGGTGGCGTGCCAGAGTAGAGGGCAAGCCCTCCACGCCGGTTGGATCGCCCGGTTTGTCCTGCTGCTGATTGGCGCCATCTCGCTGCATGCGGCGCACTCCTGCCTCAACGACGTGGAGTACATCCGGCAGCACCATCCTCGCGTCACGATGAACGCCTGCCTGGCCGACGCCGCCGCTTCGCCCGTGCGCGGCCCGCTGTTTGCCGAGAATCCCTTCCTGCCGATCCTCGCCGGCGAGCGACCCTATATGCTGGATTGCTTCCTGTTCAGCGTGATCGACCTGAAACACCCCGGCATCGGCGACAAGCTGCGCGACGATCTTGCCCATCAGCGTTTCCGTGCGGTGATCGTGACTGGCGACCTGACCCATAATACGATGCCGACGCCAACCGATCCGTGGCCGGCGTTTCTGATCCTCATGAGGACGCGATATGAACTGAAGGCCACGGAAGGCCGAAATCTGGTTTATCTGCCGAAGATGCAGTAGCGCATGGAAGAGAATCCGAATCATAGCCCCACCGATGCCGGCGCCAGTGCCGCGCGTTTGCCGGAGGTCTCCGTGATCGTGCCGACGATCAACGAATCGGAGAACCTGCCGGCGCTTTTGCAGCGCATCGGCGCGGCGCTGGCGGGGGTGGAATTCGAGGTGCTGATCGTGGACGACAACAGCGCCGACGCGACGCCGGCCGTTTGCGCGGAGCTGGCCAAGCAATATCCGCTGAAGCTGCTGGTCCGCACTCGGCCGGCCAACGGGCTGAGCGGGGCGGTGCTGCACGGGATGGCCGCCGCACGGGGGAAATACCTGTGCGTGATGGATGCCGACCTGCAACATCCCCCGGAAAAACTGCCGGAACTATTGGCGCCGTTGCGTAGCGGCGAGGCGGATTTCGCCCTGGGCTCGCGATACGTGCCCGGCGGAAGCACCGAGGCCGATTGGGGAATCTTCCGCAAAATCAACTCGCAATTCGCCACGCTCCTGGCGCGGCCCTTTGCCGGGAAAACCACCGATCCCATGTCCGGATTTTTCGCGCTGAAGCGCGAAACCTACGCCGCCGCACAAAACCTCACGCCCCTCGGCTACAAAATCGCCCTGGAACTCATCTGCAAATGCCGGGTGAAAAAAGTCCGCGAAGTCCCCATCCATTTCGGCATGCGGGTCAAGGGCCAGTCCAAACTCTCCCTGAAACAACAGTTTCGTTACCTGGAACATCTGAGCCGGCTGTATGACTTCACCTTCCCGCGCGCATCGCCGATGTTGAAATTCCTCATCTCAACCGGGGCAAGCTGGGTGGTGGGGCTGGCGGCGTTTCTGGCCCTGATCTTCGCCGGGCGGGGACCGGTCCAATCCATCGCCATCGCCTATTTGCCGGCGCTGTTGATGACGGCCGCTTTTCACCTCCGATACGTCCGCACGCAACGGGAGTTTCTTTTGCGCCAGACGCCCTGGCTGGATTTCGCGGTGATCTCGGCGGCGGAGTGGATCGTCGCCGTCTTGGCCGCCTGGTGGGTGAGCCGCCGGCTGATAGAGCCGGGAACGTGCGAGACGTTCATCATCTGCTTCGCCTGCGGCACGCTGGCGCGGTACGTCTTGCGGAAGGAATTTCTCCAGGATATCCGGGGGCTTCGGCGAGGGCTGCCGCGGGAAGCGGAGGCGAAATCGCGGTAAACCGGCGGATTCAACCCGCCAGGCCGGGCATCGCGGCGATCATCCGCCTCAGTTCCTCCAGCGCCAATCGCCATTGGGCGCTGGTTTGCTCTGTTTCGTAAATCAGCACGTCGCCGAGGGTCACGAAATCGCGGTTTTCCAGCGACGAGCGGATCAGTTTCAATTGCTCGGCAAACTGCGCGATCAATTCCGTCAGGGGGCGCCCGGCGATGAGGATTTGATCCAGGTCGATCTTCAGCAATCGGGCCGTGCTCAGGAGCGATTCCTGCGCATGCTGCCAGGTGGTCAGACAGCCCGACAGCTTTTCCATGGCCCGCACGTTCTGATTGCTCTGGAGCAACTTTGCCGCCTCGCTTTTGATGCGGTCGGCCTCGCCAAGCTGGGATTCCACCTGCTTGAGCACGTCCATCGCCATTTCGCGCGGATCGGCCGTTTCGATGAAAACGTGATGGTCCTTCAGCGGCGATTTGCGCACGTCCCCCAGCCGCCGCAGGTCCGGCTCCAGCCCGTCGATCAGCACGTGCACCACCAGCCGTTTTTCACGCTGCAAGTGCGCCAGCACCTGTCCCACCGTTCTGAGTCCCAATTCCTCGGCGCGCAGCGGCGA
>JBEKXM010000182.1:0-8243 GCA_049512115.1 Tepidisphaeraceae bacterium
AAACTGGCGGCGCTGGAACAAGTCGGAGCGTGGGGGCCGGGACTTGTGGCGGGCGGCGGCGCGGCTGCTGGCGCCGTTTTACCGGCCGGGGAAATGGTGGGAGCTGGCGCGGCAATCGCCTTATTTCTTCAAGCACGTGCGGGCGTTTGCGATGGTGCTGCAAAAGGACGCGGCGGTTGCGCCGGCGGCGGATTCGGCGAAGGTGGGGGCGGTGGCCATCGGACGAAACGAAGGCCAGCGGCTGCGCGCGTGCCTGAGTTCGCTGGCCGGGCGGGTGCGGCAGGTGGTGTACGTGGATTCGGGATCGAGCGATGGAAGCGTTGATCTGGCCCGATCGCTGGGGGCGGAGGTGGTGGAACTGGACCGGTCGCTGCCGTTCACGGCGGCGCGCGGGCGGGATGCGGGTTTCGAGCGGCTGATGCGCGTGTGTCCGGAGGTGGCGTACGTGCAGTTTGTGGACGGCGATTGCCGGGTGGTTCCGGACTGGGTGGAGCGCGGCTGCGCCTACCTGGACAAATGGCCGCCCATTGCGGTGGTGTGCGGGCGGCGGCGCGAGCGGTTTTCCGAACGGTCGATTTACAATCGGATGCTCGATCTGGAGTGGGATGCGCCGACGGGCGTGGTCCGCTGGTGCGGCGGGGATGCGCTGATGCGCGTCGAGGCGCTGAGGCAGGAGCGATTCAATCCCATGCTGGTGGCGCGCGAGGAGCCGGAGCTTTGCCTGCGTTTGGGCCGCCGGGGGTGGAAGATCGTGCGCCTGGATGCGGAGATGACCTGGCACGATGCGGCGTTGTTGCGATTCGGGGCGTGGTGGCGGCGAACGGTGCGCAATGCCATCGGATATGCGCAGAATGCCGAGCTACACGGCGGCGAAGCGGAACGATTCTGCGTGCGCGAGGTGCGCAGCTTTCTGTTTTGGGGATTGGCGTTGCCGGCGGCGATGGTGGCGCTGGCGGCGGCGGGGATTGCGTGGCATCCGGCGTGGTGGGGATTGTGCGCGAGCGGCGCGTATCCGGTGCTGGGTTGGCGGGTGTATCGGCATCAGCGGGCGCGCGGCGTGGAGGGCGGCGCGGCACGGATTTATGCGCTGCTGACGGTGGTGGGGAAATTCGCCGGGGCCGCCGGGGCGATCAAATACCGGCTCGATCGGCGGTCGGGGCGGAAGGATATGATGGTCGAATACAAGGCCGCGGCGCCGGAAACGGCCGCGGCGGAAACCAACGAATCCGGCGGGCGGTGAATGGGCGAGTCATTGGCATCTTTTCCGATAGCCTACGTCGCGGCGGTCTTTCCGCAGATGAGCGAGACGTTCGTCTATCGCGAGGTGCGGGGCCTGCGCCAGCGCGGCTGGAGCGTGACGGCGGTCAGTTTGAATCCGGCGGCGGCGGTGAAGGAATTGGAGGACCTGGAGCGCGATCGCGTGGTGGTGTACGGACTGGAAATCCGCTCGACGTTGCTTGGGGCCGCGCGCGAATTGCTGGCGCATCCCATTCGATCGGCGGTAACGCTGGGCACGGCGATCGGAGATGCGATATGGCCGGGGGAACGGCTTTCGGCGATCGGGCGCTTGAAGTTGCCGATGCAGGCGATTGCGGCGATGGGAGTGGCGCGGCGGCTGCGGCGGAGCGGGGTTCGACATATCCATTGCCATTTCGCGCATGCGCCGACGAGCGTGGGGATGTACGCGGCTATGCAGATGGGCATCCCCTTCAGCTTCACGGGCCATGCCAATGACATCTTCCAGCGTCGGGCGATTCTGAAGACCAAGCTGCGGCGCGCCCGGTTCGTGGCGTGCATCAGCCGATGGCATCAGAGTTTTTACAACACGAAATGTCCGGATACGAGCAACAAGTATGAAGTGATCCGCTGCGGGGTGGAGGCGGGCGAGGCGAAGGAATCGTCGGCGGGCGATGGGCGATTGAGAATTCTGACGGTTTGCCGGCTGGTGGAGAAGAAGGGGATCGACACGCTGATCGGAGCGGCGGCGGAATTGAATCGGCGTGGGATTCACGTGAGACTGACGATCGCGGGAGATGGTCCGGACCGGCAGCGCTTGGAAAAGCTGGCGGCGGAGTTGGGATGCGGGGACTGGCTGGCGTGGCTGGGGGCGGTGGCGAATTCGCGGGTTTTTTCGCTGCTGAAGGAGGCAGATGTGCTGGCCTTGCCGTGCCGGGAGGATTCGCGGGGGGACCGGGACGGGATTCCGGTGGTGCTGATGGAAGCGATGGCCAGCGGCACGCCGGTGGTGGCGGGGAATCTTCCGGCGATTGGGGAGTTGGTCGAGGACGGGGTGAGCGGGCTCTTGGTGGAGGGAAACAAACCGGCCGCCCTGGCCGATAAGCTGGCCATGCTGTGGGGAAACCCCGATCTGAGCCGGCGTCTGGCGGAAGAGGGAAGAAGGAGAATCGCGACGGAGTTTTCGCTGGGGACGACTCTGGACCGATTGGAGCGCCGGTTCGTGGCGGCGCGAGGATCATGAGCGTTAAGCGGCGATATTGTCTGATCACCCCCTGCCGGGATGAAGCGAAGTTCGCCCGGCGGACGCTTGCGAGCGTGACGTCGCAGTCGGTTGCGCCGGCGTTGTGGGTGATCGTGGACGACGGCTCGACGGACCAGACGCCGGGGATTTTGGCCGAATATGCGGCGAGATTTCCATACATACGGATTTTGCGGCGTGAAAACCGGGGCTATCGCAAGCTGGGGGGCGGGGTGATCGACGCGTTTTATCACGGGTACGAGACGATCGATCCGCGGGAATTCGATTTTGTGTGCAAGCTGGACTTGGATTTGGACTTGCCGGGGAGATATTTCGAGGTGTTGATGGATCGGATGGATGCGGAGCCGCGGATCGGGACCGCGAGCGGCAAGCCGTTTTTCCTGGATCGGAAAACCGGGCGGAAGGTGATGGAGAGGTGCGGGGATGAGAACTCCGTGGGGATGGTGAAGTTTTATCGGACGGACTGTTTTGTGCAGATCGGCGGGTTCGTTCGGGAGCTGATGTGGGATGGAATTGACTGTCATCGTTGCCGGATGCTGGGATGGATCGCGGTGTCGTGGGATGATGCGGAGCTGAATTTCGAGCATTTGCGTCCGATGGGAACGAGCGACAAGAACTGGTGGAGGGGCCGGGTTCGGCATGGGGTGGGGCAATATTTCATGGGGACGGGGGTGTGCTACATGATCGCCAGCGCGGCATTCCGCGTGCTGCATCCGCCGATGGTTGTGGGGTCGATGGGAATGCTGTGGGGGTATTTCAAGAGCCTGATGGGGGGTAAGCGGCGGTATGGGGACCGGGAATTTCGCAGATTTTTACGCGCTTATCAATGGTCGAGCCTGCTACAGGGGAAGCGTGCGGCAACGGCGGAGCTGAATGCCAGGCAGGCGAATATTTGGAACCCGGGGGGGAATTCGGAGTCGAAGATTTAATAGTGGGGCACGTTTCGCGTTTGAAGACAATACGGCGAGCGAGCTCGCCGGCTGCACAAATCACTAATTGTACGCACAAAGTTTGCACGGCATTTGCGTTGCTGATGGGTTGGGATGGTTGTGTCGATAAAAGAAATGCGCCGCATAAGTTAGCGGGCGAGGCCCGAAAAAAGCCTACCCGGGAGCAAAATTACGGGTCGGCAAATGGCGTCAAGGTCTTATAATGCGAGTTGCAATTAGGAGCGGCGATAGCCATATTGCAGCGGTCATTTGTGGGTTCGGCGCGCGTTTTTGATAAGAATTGCCTCATCCACGGCGGCGCGTCCCAAGGTTCGCAGCATCATGCAATTGAAAGAGGGAGAATATCGATGGAGCGATGCGGCCGTAGGCGCGGCGGTGTCGGCGTTGTCGGCGGCGCGACCGGCGCCCGCGGCGGCGGCGCGGCGGTTGCCGAGCATCCGGCTGCGCGGCATGCGCATCCATTGCATCGACGAACATACGTGCATCGAGCACATTCTGAGTCAGCTTGCCGCCGGCAAAGGCGGATTCGTGGTTACGCCGAACCTCGATCATTTGCGGCGAAGTCAGCAGGACGTGAGCTTTTCGGTGCTGGTGGAAGAGGCGAACCTGGTGGTGGCGGATGGGATGCCGCTGGTCTGGGCCAGCCGGTTGCAGGGAACCCCCCTGCCGCAGCGGCTTGCGGGGTCGGACCTGATTTCGAGCCTGAGCGCGGCGGCGGCGGGACAGGGAAGATCGGTTTTCCTGCTGGGCGGGGAGAATGGAACGGCAACGGCGGCGGCGAAAGTGCTGCGGAACCGCTATCCGCAACTGATCATCGCGGGCACGCTTTGTCCGCCGATGGGATTTGAGACCGACGAAGCGGCAATGCGGGAAATCACGGCGACGCTGCAAGCGGTCCGGCCGGACATCGTGTACGTGGCGCTGGGATCTCCGAAGCAGGAACGGCTGATCGAGCGGATTCGCGGCGCGCTGCCGAAAACGTGGTGGCTGGGCGTGGGGGTGAGCTTCAGCTTTTTGTGCGGGGACGTGAAACGAGCGCCGCTCTGGATGCGAAACTGGGGATTGGAATGGATGCACCGGCTGGCTCAGGAGCCCAAGCGGCTGTTCAGGCGGTACCTCATCACGGGGATTCCATTCGCCGGGGCGCTGCTGTTTCAGTCGATGTTACGGGGAATCCGCAATCGCCTGATGCCCCGACGGGCGGAAGGCGAAGCCTCCGCGCTGGAGGCGGAAATCGCGGGCTATGAGGACGAACCGGAGACGTTGGCCCGAGGCTCGGCGGTGTTCGGGGGTTCTTCAGCAGAGACGGCCGAATCGGTGAACGAAATAGCGACACGGTTGGAGTCGGCGCGCGCGAAATCGGCGGACAACGAGGTTGAATCGAGCCAATTCCATGAGCCGGCGCCTGCGGCGGCGATGGGTCGAGGCGGGTTGCGCGGTTTGGTGCTGTTGGGCGGAGGGGTTCGCCCGACGTCGCTGGCGATGTCGCTGAGCCGGAACGTGCTGGATCTTCCGGTGGGGAAGGGCAAGACGGTGCTGACGCACTGGCTGGACGAGGCGGCGATCGTGGCGCAGATGCTGGGGATGGAGCGCTTGCCGGTGCGGCTGCTGCTGGACCGGGAAGCCCCGGAGCCGGTGAGCGCGGCCAAGACGGTTTCGGAGCATTATCGCCTGGAGCGGGACACGGCGGAGTATCGCGGGACCGGCGGGTTGCTGGCGAACATTGCGGTGGAATATGACGACGACGACACGATCCTGGTGGGGAATGCGGCACAGATTTTGCTGGATCCGTTATCGGCGTTGTTGATGTCGCTGAAAAAGACGCGGGGCGTGGTGAGCTTGATCGGGCATCGGGACGGAGAACCGAGCGGCTTGATGCTGATAACCTGCCGGGCGTTGCGGCTTATTCCGAGGGTAGGATTCGTCGATATGAAGGAGCAGGCGTTGCCGATTATCGCCTCGTCATACGACGTTCGGGTGGTGCAATGCCGAAGGCCGACGGGTCTTTCGATACGGACGTTATCGGACTACATCGCCGCATTGAGGGCGTTGCACCAGCCGATCCGTGCGACGGCGATGGACCCATGGGCGGAGGACTGGAAATCGACGTTCGCGATAGTGGAACCGGGCGCCGCGGTGTCGCCGAGCGCGCGCATCCACGACTCGGTGGTGCTGGCCGGCGGGAGTGTGGAGGCCGGCGCGGTGGTGGTGCGGTCGGTGGTAGCGGGAACGGTGCGTCGAGACCGCAACGCGGTGGATCAATGCGTTGAACATTCGGGCAAGCGGGGGTTCGAGGTTGTTTTTCCAGGGACACGGGCATGAAGTGGCCGGTGCTGCGAGACGACCGTCTGACGATGGCCCACGTGGCGCTGGCCGCGGGAATGGGCGCGCTGGGGGTGTTGGCGACGTTGGACGCATGGCAGGACATCTATCTGATCGCCCGGGACGACGAGGAATACAGCCATATTTTTGTGGTGCCGCTGGTGGCGATTTTCCTGGTGTGGGTGAGGCGGATGCGGCTGCGGCATTGCAAGCCGTCGGGGCGGTTGATAGGACCGTTCGTGGTGGCGATCGGATGGTTTTTCAGTTCGTTGGGATTCTACAGGGGCATTCAGAGCTTCTGGCACGGGGGCGCGGTGCTGGTGGTGGTGGGGTGCATGCTTTCGGTGCTGGGCAAAGGGGTGATCTTCCGGTTCTTCCCGGCATTTTTGCTGCTGGTCTTCCTGGTGCCGGCGCCGGGGCGATTGCGTTTGGCGATCGGCTCGCCGCTGCAAAACTGGACGGCGTCGATCACGCAGCATCTTCTGGAAGCGGGCGGGGTGGTGAACACGGAAGTGAACGGGGACGCGCTGACGATCAACGGGCACGCGGTGCTGGTGGCGGAGGCGTGCAACGGTTTGCGGATGGTGTTTTCGCTGATCATGGTGGGATTCGCGTTCTGCTTCGCGATGCCGCTGAGGAACTACATTCGCGCGATCATTTTGCTGTTCAGTCCGCTGGCGGCGATTTTTTGCAACGTGATTCGGGTGATCCCGACCATCTGGATGTACGGGTACATGCCGGAACATGCCAAGCAATTCCATTTTTACGCCGGCTGGGCGATGTTGCCGCTGGCGTTTGGAATGTTGTATGGACTGATCAGGACCCTTCAATGGGCCATGATCCCGGTGAACGAATACACGTTGGCGTCGCAATGAGGGGATTTGTGGCCATGAGGGAGTTTGGAGAGATGGATTGAAGGCGAGTGCAAGAAAATTAAGCCCGGGCGTTTGGCTTTGGCCGACGATTTCGATCCTGATGCTGGTCGGGATGGTGGCGGAGGCGCGCACGCACGTTCAGCCGACGGAGGCGGAGCCGCATTTGCAGCGTTGCCGCCAGGCCATCGCCGCGTTCCCCATGACGATCGAGACGCCGTCGGGCACGTGGACGGGAAGGGATACGACGGTTCCGGAGCCGGCAATCAAGCTGTTGCGGCCGAACGGGAATCCTCTGAGCCGGGATTACGTGAACGACGAGACAAAACAGACGGTTTCGCTGCTGATCGTGAATTGCAAGGACGCGCGGTATCTGGAAGGCCATTACCCGCCGCGGTGTTATCCCGCGCAGGGCGAAAAGGAGATCCAAGAGGAAAGGAAGCAACGGACGTGGCAATTGCCGCATATTGAATTGACGGGGATGGAATACCACTTTGCGCCGAAGAGTCCGACGGACCAGGGGCAGGTGGTGTACAATTTTTTCGTGATGCCGCTGGTGCCCGACTCGACGGTTTCACACAAGGAACTGGATGGAGTAATCTGTCCGGATATCGACAGCGTGGATAGGAGCGGCGAAGATTATCAGCGGCGATATTACGGCGCGGCGGAGTTTCAACTGGTGACCGGGCCGCAGATGTCGCGCCAGGAGCGGGATCGGGCGCTAATCGACCTGCTGAGTCCCAACGAGAAAATGATTTGGACGCTTGAGAACCGGCCGAATGCCGGAGGTAAATAGGCTATGACAAACGAAATGCAGTTGGCGCAGGCCGCGGGCTTGCCGGTTCCGAGCCACGACATGGCGATGGGGCAATATCCGAATCCGCAGGGCAAGCCGGTGGGGCTGAAGAAGATTCACCGCCTGATGCGCGGGCGGTATCCGCTGGTGATCACTCTGGGGCTGTTGTTCGGCGTGGCCGGGGGGCTGATGGGATTCCTCAGCGCACAGCCGATCTACACCAGCACGTTCACGGTTGAGATTGTTCCGCAGATCCAAACGCCCGGCAGCTATACCGGCGAGATGATTCCGGGCTACACGCTGTTTTTGCAGTCGCAGGTGGCGGTGCTGAAGAGTTATGAACTGGTTCAGCGGGCGCTGGATGAGGATGAATGGAAGGGGACCGGGGCGCCTCGGGGAGATGAAGCGGCGATGGCTCGATTCGCGGCCGGGGTGGAGGCGGAGAACTTTCCGCCGGATACGTCGATGCTGAGGATCAGTTACGCGGATCCGGACAAGAGCCTTGCCCTGGCGGGCGCGCAGTCGCTGCTGAAAGCGTATCGGGAGTTTTTCGAACAATCGGACGAGACGCTGTACCCGGAGAAGCTTCAGGAACTGCAGAAGCAACAGGCGAAGTACAACAGCGACCTGCAGTCTGCCGCGCAGCAATTGCGGGAGCTGCAAAACCAATACAACACGGATGACCTGGTTTCTTTCCAGAGCGAGAACATGCGGCACCAAGGCGATCTTGCCAGCCGGTTGGACGATGACAAGACGAGACTGGATATCGATGAGAAGATCATGGGTGTGAATCAGCCTGGGGGGAC
>JBEKXM010000183.1:0-8228 GCA_049512115.1 Tepidisphaeraceae bacterium
GAACCCACCCTTTTCCCCCTCCCCCTGTACTCAGGGGGAGGGTTGGGGTGGGGGTTCTTCCAAGCTTGCAAAAATCTTTGGCCACGCCCTTTTCGGCTTCCGTGCTGTGCATTGCTTGACCCATAGTGCTCGACGCTTATCATCGCTTCGCTCGCGGGTCAATGCCAATGCCCCAAATGTCCCGATCCATCGCTCAATCCTTCGCCGATCTTCGCGGCCGCGGAAGTGGAAGGCTTCGCCTCCACATCGGCCTGGTGCCGTTTTTGCCCGCGGGTTTCCCCGATCTTGACACCACCGCCGCCACGCTCATGGCCCTTGACGCCATCGCGCCCGCCGCCATCGAGATCGGCTTCCCATTTTCCGATCCCATCGCCGATGGGCCGACCATCCAGCAAGCCTTCACCGCCGCCCTGGCCCGCAACGTCAAGGTATCCGACGTCTTTGCAATGGTTCGGGACGCCGCTCGCCAGATTTCCACGCCCCTGCTGGCGATGCTCAGCTACAGCATCGTATTCCGATATGGCGCCGACCGATTTTTCGCCGATGCGCGCGCGGCCGGGTTTGCCGGTCTGATTATCCCCGATCTCCCGCCCCCCGAGGCCAACAGCGTCTGCCGGCAAATCCGCACCGCCGGACTCGACACCATTCTTCTCGTCGCCCCCACCACCACGCCCCAGCGCCGCCGTGAAATCGCCGAACTTTGTTCCGGCTTCGTCTATTATCTCGCCGTCTCCGGAATCACCGGCGCCCGCGATCAGTTGCCACCCGATCTCGCCGAAAACCTCCGCCAGCTTCGCGCCATCACCGACCGCCCCTTATGCGTCGGCTTTGGCATCTCCAAGCCCAACCATCTCGCCGCACTGGCCAACATTGCCGACGGCGCCATCGTCGGCAGCGCCATCGTCCAACGCATGATCGACTCCTCATCCGCCGGCCCTGCCGCCATCGCCAAGATCATCGCCGATTACTGCCGAAGCCTGCTCCCTCAATCGAATTGAACAACCCGGTTATAAGCTCGCAACAACTCCCATAATCGCTGCGGTCATCGCCGCGCTTTGTCGCGTTATATCGAACACGGATGGAGCGCATCCGGCTTGAAATTAAGGACTTGCGCAATATCCGCGACAAAGTCCCTGCAGCGAGGTGCCATCATGGCGATTCTAAACCTGCCCTTCCCAACCCCGGCCGAAAAACAGCGACTGAGCGACGGCAATCTTGTCCGCCAGACCCGTGACGGCGATTCCTCGGCCTTCAACGAACTGTTTCTCCGATATCAGCGGCCAGCCGTCGCCGTCGCATATCGCCTCCTCGGCAATATCCACGACGCGATGGAGGTTACGCAGGACGCCTTCCTGAAAGCCTTCACCAATCTGGCGATGTTGCAACAGGCCGAGGCATTTGGCGGCTGGCTCATGCGGATCGTTTCCAACCTCTCCCTCAATTTCCGGCGGGGCCGCAAGACACGCGCCGCTTTGGCCCTCGACGATCTTCCGGATTCCACGGAATCCATCTCAACGCCATGCGCCAATCCATTTCACCGAATCGAAAGCGCCGAAATGGGCCGCGTGCTTCGCAACGCTCTGCAACGTTTGCCCGCCAGACAGCGAACCGCGATCATTCTCTTTACGATCGACCTATTGCCGCAAAAGCAGGTTGCCGAAACACTCGGATGCAGCGTCGAAACCGTGAAATGGCATGTCTTTCAAGGACGCAAAAAGCTTCGCCAGACCCTGAAAGATTATCTCACTGCGTCACCGCCCCATAGCACGCCGGCCCAACCAATTTGGCGTATTTCGCCAGCGCTCCGCGCAAATACTTCGGCTCCGGCTGCTTCCAGCGCGATCGCCGCTTCGCCAACTCTTTCTCGCTCAATTCCAAATTGATCGTCCCCTTCTCCGCGTCGATGCTGATCATGTCCCCATCCTGCACCAGCGCGATCGGCCCGCCGACGAACGCCTCCGGCCCGATGTGCCCGACCATCAATCCCCGGGTTGCCCCGCTGAATCGCCCATCGGTCAACAGGCAAACCTCGTATCCCAGCCCCTGCCCCACCATCGCCGCCGTCACCCCCAGCATCTCTCTCATCCCCGGCCCGCCCTTGGGCCCTTCATAACGGATGATCACGCTGTCCCCCTTCTCGATTTGTCGCCCCTGCACCGCCGCCATGCACGCTTCTTCGCTTTCGAAAACCCGCGCCGGACCCCGATGCTGAAGCTTCTTCACCCCCGCCGTCTTGATCACGCATCCTTCCGGCGCTAGATTGCCCCGCAAAACGTGCAGCCCGCCCGTCTTTTCCAAGGCGCGCGACGCCGGCATGATGACGTTCTGCTCCTCCTTCAACTTCACGCCCGCTAGGTTTTCCGCCATCGTCCTGCCGGTGCAGGTCATGCAATCCCCATGAATCAGCTTCTCATCCAGCAGCACCCGTAGGATCGCCGGTATCCCCCCGGCCTTGAACACGTCGAATGCCGTGTAACGCCCGAACGGTTTCAGATCGGCGATGATCGGAGTCCGCCGGCTGATGTGATCGATGTCGTCCAGCGTCAGCGTCACCCCGCATTCGTGTGCGATCGCCGGCAGATGCAATGCGCTGTTCGTCGAACCTCCCGTCGCCGCCGCGATCGTAACCGCATTCTCAAACGCCTCCCGCGTCATCACGTCCCGGGCCCGGATATTCCTGTCCAGCAGCCACATCACCTGCCGGCCCGCCTGCACCGCAAACTCATCTCGCTCCACGTCCACCGCCGGCGGTGAACCGCTGCCCGGCAACGCCATCCCCAACGCCTCCGCCGCGCACGCCATCGTGTTCGCCGTGAACTGGCCCCCGCAACTTCCCGCCGACGGACACGCGCTGCATTCCATCTCATACAGATCCGCATCGCTCATCTTCCCCGCCGAGTGCGCCCCCACCGCCTCGTACACCTCCTGAATCGTCACGTCCCGCCCCTTGAACTTGCCCGGCAATATCGTTCCACCGTAGAGAAACACGCTCGGAACGTTCAACCGGGCCATCGCCATCAGCGTCCCCGGCAAACTTTTATCGCAACCCGCCAGCCCCACCAGCGCATCGTATCCATGCGCGTTCATCATCAGCTCGATCGAATCCGCGATCACCTCGCGCGACACCAGCGACGCCTTCATCCCCTCGTGCCCCATGGCAATCCCATCCGACACCGCGATGGTCACGAATTCTCTCGGCGTGCCCCCCGCCGACTTCACCCCTTCCTTCGCCGCTTTCGCCTGCCGATCCAGCGTCAGATTGCACGGCGTCGCCTCGTTCCACGTGCTGGCCACCCCCACCCACGGACGATGAATCTCCTCATCCGTCAGACCCATCGATCTGAAAAACGCCCGCTGCGGAGCGCGCTGATCCCCTTCCGTCACGATCTCACTGCGTGGCCGATTCATTGAATTCTCCGCATAAGCGTGCCGCCATCATATTTTGCGGAACCCGACCTTTTCTCCCTCCCCCTGTACTCAGGGGAAGCGTTCATTTTCCCCCCTCCCCCTGTACTCAGGGGGAGGGTTGGGGTGGGGGTTCTTCCGAGCTTGCAAAAATCCTTGGCCACGCCCGCATAAAGACTTTGCCGACGCGGGCGCTTGTTTTCCCAAGCGCAATACACGATAAACGATCCGTCCTTTTTTGTCAGGTTGCCATGGACCGCCAGACCGTATCGCGACGCCGCATCCCGCCCATCATGCTCAATCCACCCATCCACGGCATCCGCCTCGTCGCCATCGATCTCGACGGAACCCTCCTCAACGACTCCAAGCAGGTCAGCGACCAGACTCTTGCAGCCCTGAGTTCCACCGTCCGCCGCGGCGCCCGCGTCGTCATCGCCTCCGCCCGACCCCCGCGAAGCGTACGCCACGTTTATAACCAGCTCCGCCTCGACACCTGGCAGATCAATTACAACGGCGCTCTCATCTGGGACGAGCCCGCCAAACGCGTCATCTACCATTGCCCCATGTCCGGCGACCTCGTCCGCCGGCTCATCGAAACCGCCCGGTCCCGCTTCCCATCCGTCCTCGTGAGCTGCGAAATCCTCGACCGCTGGTACACCGACCGTTTCGATCAGACCTACACCACCGAAACCGGCCGCCTCTTCCGCCCCGACGTCATCGCCCCTCTCGACCAATTCTGCAATCAGCCCATCACCAAACTGATTCTCCTCGGCGACAAACGCATGATCGACCAGCTCGAACTGCTCATGCCGACGCTCGACGACAAAATCACCGTCGTCCGCACCGATCCCGAACTGATCCAGATCATGGACCGAAACGTGAGCAAAGCCGCCGCATTACAGATCGTCGCCGACTATTACCAAATCCCCCTGGAAAACGTGATGGCCCTCGGCGACGCCCCCAACGACGTGGGAATGCTCAAGCTCGCCGGCATCGCCGTCGCCATGGACAACGCCGCCGACATCGTCAAATCCGCCGCCGACTGGATCGCCCCCTCCAACAACGACCACGGCGTCCACGCCGCACTCGTGAAATTCGGATTGTGCGATTGAGCCGGGAGGCAACCGACAATATCTCCACATTTTTCCCCTCCCCTGGTACTCCGGGGGAGGGCAAGGGTGGGGGCAATTCCGCCAGATCTTTCTTGCACGGCTCCCTGGTGCTGGACTCGCCCCCGGTCGATAGATATCATCGTACATACCATTTACGGAGACGGCTTCCATGGATACCGCCAAGATCTTCACCACCGGCCGTAGCCAAGCCGTGCGGCTTCCAAAAGACTTTCGCTTTGACACTGAAGAAGTCTGCATCAAGCGCATCGGCTCCGTCGTGATCCTGTTTGACCCGAACGATCGGCTCCCGATGCTCCTAGGCGCACTGGGTCAAGCGACGCGGGATTTTATGTCGGATCGCCGCCAGCCCAAAGCCGCCGAGCGGAGGCGGCGCTTGTGATCCGGTACATGCTCGATACGACCGTGTGCGTCGATATGCTGCGTCGCGCCACCCGACCCACTGTGCAACGCCTCAAACGATTGAATCTCGACCAAGTCTGCCTATCCGCGATCACCTTCGCTGAATTGGCCTACGGCGTATGGCGCAGCAGCGACCCCGCCCGCAATGAACGCGCCGTCCTGGACTTCTGTGCCGCGCTGGAGGTAGTTCCCTTCGACGATCGCGCCGCCGCGGTATACGGCCAGGTCCGCGCTCAACTGGAACAAACCGGCCAGCCGATCGGCCCGCTCGATACCCTGATCGCATCGCATGCCCTGGCTTTGAATGTGACGCTAGCGACAAGCAACGAACGCGAGTTTCGCCGCGTCGCCAACTTGCGCGTTGAAAACTGGCGGACATCGTGATCGATGGGCTCCGCTCCGCTCAAGGGGACTCGGTGTGAGCGGGCGCACTAGTTCAGCCGACCGGCGCGCTGGGCGGTTTTGAATTGTCTTGGGGCAACAGGCGAAGATGCCGTCCGACCGTCTCCCGGCGAACCCCGAGACGCCGGGCAATGTGGCGGTAGGACCAGCCGCCTCGCGCAAGTGCCAGAATCGCTTGTACTTCGGCCATCTTGAGTTGATTTGCCATCGCAACGTCCGCTTCCGGCGAGAGCCGAAAGCCAACGGTAATGGACAAATCTCCAGTTCCTCAAAATGGCCGGTTTTGGCGCGCCCATCACTGGCCGGTTTTGCGCGCCCGCTGACAGCCGAGACCAGTTGCCTACGACGAGTTTTGCGCGCTCCATGACACAACCACGCTCATTCGTTCGCGTCACCTTTAATTCGCTTGGTTAATATTTTCGATTGCATTAGCTGGCGAAGCTGTATTCCCGCTTCCGAATCGCGGCAACAGCGGGAACCCCTCGGGCTGAGCACTATTGCGAGGTGCGGGCAACCGAAACGGATCACCTACGACCGTTATGGCCCCATCGGGGTTTATCTGGTATGTATATATATATGTGTTGCGACGACTATCGAAGGTAACGAATTTGGAGGTTTCCCATCTTCCCGGCGGCAAGCGTTTGTCATATATCCACCGATTACTTCCCTCAACAATAACCCAGGGAAGGTCCGCGTCTCCCGGGATCAACTCCGCGGTCGTTCCAGGTCCTAAGTATCCACCATACGGACCATCCTTCAATTCGATCGTTTCAGGGACTGCATTGTACCACCGAATCGAGGGATATGGATCGCAGCCGACCAAAACCAGGGTCAATAGCACGGAAATAGTAGTTGTTGAGATTTTCATGACGACACCGGAGTGAACTAAAAGTGACGCAAACCATTATTCAGATTTCTGCGCCATTTTCTGCCCTTTTTCCGCATTCCACCGACCCGCCGCAATTCATCGTCTCCTTCACCGCGTTTTCTTCCTCCTCGACCCATCGCACCTCTACGCGGCATTCTTGTCATCATCACTGTCCGCCGACGGATCAGATTCCGGTTCCTCAGCCTCCTCCGCCGCATCACCCTTCTCCGCCGCTTCCGCCGCCAGCGCCTCCGCCGGGTCGGGCGGGAATTCGCCCGCCTGGATGCCGCTGGCCTGGGATTTGGCGGCCAGCGTCCCTTTCACTTCCGCCAGCCATTTCTCGTTCGGGACGGCGTACGGCCGGAACTTCTCCATCGAGCCTTGCTCTTCGCTGTACGCCAGCGCCCGGTTGGCGCCCAGCTTGTTCGCCGCGGGGGAATCGATCAGGTTGCTGCTGTCGGTGGCGCTCATCTGGAACAAAATGCGATTGTCCAGCTCGCGCATCGACGCGCGATCGACCGCCCTCTCCAGCGCCGTCGCCGTATCGATCCACGCCAGAATGTGTATCCCGTTGGCCGGGCCGTCGCGCATCACGTCGGCGAATTCCTTGCCCGGATCGGGGCCTTTTTCCCCTTCGCTCGACGAGAAATTAAAGCTCTCTTCCGATTTCCGCAGCGCCCGATACCGCTGGAGGCCGAAGACCACGATGAAGATCGACGGCGGATTTGACGATTCGTTGGCCTGCCTCCGCGCCAGTTCCCTGGCGATTTCGTGGACCGCCTGCGGCACCGCGCGGTAATCCACGTTCTTCGTCCGATGCGGCAGCGCCGCCGCCACGCTCGCCAGATAGCCGTGGTTCTGCGCATCCGCCGGCGTGCCGTCCAGCAAATAGAAGCTGGCCGACTTCGGCGAAAGCTGCGCCGCTAGCCCGATCATCGACAGCGCCGAGATCGCCAGGGCGCTTTCCTCATTCTGTCCGACGATCAGCACGTTCGCCCCGCTCTGCCGCCGGAACGGAATCGCCGTCGGCGCCTTGATCGCCACCGGATCGCCCACCCACGCCGTCGGCGCTGCGTTGGAGACCACGTATTTCGGGGCATTCAGTTGCTCGACAAGCAACGGATTCTGCCTGAAATCCGCCGGCTCATTTCCCTCGAACACGATCGGCGGATCGACCTTTTCGCCGACCGCGGCCGCCTTGGCATTCACCTGATCCAGATACCGGTCGCGCTGCTCGTCCGGCAGCCACGCCACCTGGAACGGGCTGTTCCCCTCGACCAAGCCGCCGGCATCGTTGTAGATCGCCTCGCCGGGCCGCGACAGCAATCGCGCCGCCGAGTTCCCGTCGCCCAGAATCATTTGCGAATCGGCCTCGCTCGTTTGCAGGGCGATGCGCACGCCGATCTGGCCGATCGTGCTTCGCGACAAACCCGACGACCCGCCGATGGTCTGCGACCCCAGCAGCAGATGCACGCCGAACGCTCGGCCCTGCCGCACGATGCGATCCAGCAGCAGGCCCGCATCCTGCGCCAGCTTGTCGTCTTCCGTGAAAAACTCCTGGAATTCGTCGATGATCAGCAGCGTCCGCGGCATCTTTTTGCCCGTGGCCTCCCGATACATCTGAAGGTTCTGCGACTTGAACGGCCGGAACAACTCCGCGCGGCGGGTCATCTCCTGGTCGATCCGATGCAACACGCTCAGCCCGAATTCACGGTCGCTTTCCACCGCGATCGCCCGCGCGTGCGGCAAATGGTGCATCGCGTACGTCTTGAATTCCACGCCCTTCTTGAAGTCGATCAGGTAAAGCTCGATCTCCTCCGGCGAATACCACATCGCCAGATTGCTGATCAGCGCGTGCAGCAAAGTCGATTTACCCGAGCCGGTTTTTCCGGCAATCAGCGCATGCTGCGCCACTCCCCTTCCCAGCCGGAACGTCTGCAACCGCGTCGCCCCGGATCGCCCGACCGCCACCGCGACGTCCTCGTCGCTCTTGAGCGTCCAGAACATCGGCAGCTTGGGCG
>JBEKXM010000184.1:0-9434 GCA_049512115.1 Tepidisphaeraceae bacterium
AGGACATCATTTTGGGTTCCATCTCGCTCACAAAAATCAACGGCACAATCACGATCATCGCCCCGGCCGCAGGTGTTCCAATTCTTTCACTGACCTCGACGGCGCCAACGGGCTACGGAAATCCGATCACCAATGGCGCCTCTGCCCCCGATAAAGGAACGTTCACAGGCCCCGGCGCCGCGAGCAACAAATTAACGGTGACGGGTTCAAATGGTAAATATCTTTTTGCACAGGTGAGCGGCGTTGGAACGGGCGGCAACGGTGATGCCAGTAATTACGTCGAGGCCAATGGCTTCAGTCCCGCTGCCGACGAGGAAGTTTTCGGCCTCGATATCGAAGTGAACGGCGTTCAAGCCAGTCCTTCGCAATTGAGCTTCTTGATTGGCCAGATCAATACCTTCTCGGGCGGATTGGCCTCCGGACTGTCGGTGAGCACGTCGCTGACCGTCGATCCGTTCCCGACCAACTATAACCTGTTCGTGACCGCCAGCCCCGGCGTGGCCGCCGACGATTTCCTCGGCTTCAACCTGAGCCAGAGCAACGACTCGAACCTGGTCGGCTACACCGATTCGGCGGTGGCGGTCGTACCGGAACCGCTGAGCATCGGCCTTCTTGTGGTCGGAAGCATAGGCCTGATGGCCCGACGGACTCGCCGCGGGTTATAGGTATCGGCTTGACTCATCGCCCCAGCAACGTTGCCAGCGGCGGGCTTTCTTTTGATTTGATCCTGAACTCCACTACGGTCTGCGGCGTGAATTGTGATTCAACGACCGCCGCATCGCCGTAGAGCCGCTTGGCCACCGCCTGCACGTCGCCTTTGGCGGCGGCGACGGTTTGGTCGTTCGGCGGCGCCCGCAGGCGATCGTTCAGGCGGATCAGAATCTCGTCCGTTTTGAATTTCAGCTTGCCCGCAATCTCCGGCTCCTGTTCCAGCCTGGCCGCGGCTTTCATCGCCTCGCCAATCGCCGCCCGCAGGCGATCCGCAAACGATCCTTCCATCGGCAATTTGCGCGAATACAAAAGTCCCAGCCGGTTCTCGCCGCGATCCAGGTAGAAATTCGCCTCGGAGCTGACCAGCACGGTGCCGGGACCGGCGGCGACATGGCCGTAATCCGCCACGTCGATCAGCCGATGGCCCTGAACCGATTGGTTTTGAATCCAATGGTGAAAGATCGGCACGAAATCAAGTCCAACGCCATCCGGCGCGGAAGCGAAAACTTTCACCGCTATTTTGTAAACGTCCATGGATTTATTGGGGCGACGGGACCTGAACCGCGCTGGCGGCTTTCGCCTGAATCTTCGCGTGGCATTTGTAAGCCGCGTCGATGAACAGGTTCGCCTCCTCCACCAGTTTGTGCGCCGTGTCTTTGGTATATCGCGAATCCGCCCCTTCATGCCGCGCCAGAAGGTAATTGGCGAACTGGCCGTGGTGATAGGTGTCCCAGAAGATCTTCGGCTCGACGAACCGCTTGCGGAAATCCTCGACGATCACCGCCGGTTCATTCGGCGCGTCCAGCCATTGCTCCTGCACCAGCGTCCGGGCGGCCGTGACCATGGCGTGATACGCCTTCTCATCCGCCTGCCGGTATTGCCCGCCGTCCAGCAGGAGCTGCGCCTCGAACACCTCGCTCTCTGCCTGGGTGAACCCGAACTGAGCCAGCGAAACGATTTCCCCCGCGCATTCCCCCACTCCCATGTCGCCGATGGTGAATTCGCGCGGATCGCCCCAATCGTGGTAGAACGATGGATCGTCCTTGTGCGGCGGAACCGCCGCGAATTCGTTCACGATCGCCTTGAGCGCGGGCTTGCCGATCCGCTGGCAAAAAGCCTGGAACGATTCCTCGCCCGTTCGCTCCGCGCTGTATCTGCCCATAAGGCGTTCGACCAAATCCGGGACCCGCCGCGACGGGACCGAGCCCATCGCCAGCCCATAGCTCCCGGCGTTCTTCGACCACTGGCCTCCCAGCATCACCTGAAAATGCGGAACGGTGTATCCGTTGAGGTTGCGGCTGTTGCCGTAAAACCCGATGTCCGCCACGTGATGCTGCCCGCAGGAATTGAAGCAGCCGGAAACTTTGATGCGGAGCCCCTGAATCGCGCGATGGAGCGTGGCATTTTTCGCCGCCAGCCGGCGCCGCAGTTCGCCCGCCAGCCCGCGCGACGATGCAATCCCAAGTTTGCAGGTGTCCGTGCCGGGGCAGGCCACCACGTCCACAATCGTTCCCGCTCCGGCCTCGCCCAGCCCGATCGCCGAAAGCTCTTTGTACAGGGCGATCGTCTGATCATGCGGAATCCAACGCAGCACGATGTTCTGCTCGACCGTGGTCCGGGCATTTCCACCGGCAAAACGCCGGGAAATGTCGGCCAAAGCGCGCATCTGGTCTGACGTCAGGTCCCCCAGCGGGCACGTCACGGTCGCCACGTAATATCCCGCCTGGCGCTGCTGGTACAGATTCGTCGCCGCCCATTGGTCGTATCCCGCCGGCCGGCGGGCGCCGTTGAGTTGCACCGCCGCCAGCGCCGGTTTTTCCTCGTACCGGGGAATGCGCTCAAAATGCTCACGCCATGCGGGATCGTCCGGCATCGTCCGCCGCTCTTCCTGCACCAGCCGCCGGAATTCCTCGATCCCCAGCTTCTGAACCAGGAATTTCAAACGGGCCCGGTTTCGGTTTTTCTTTTCCCCCAGCCGCGCGAACACCCGGCCGATCGCCCGCGACAGCGGCAGCAATTCCTCCTCGGCGACGAATTCGTCCAGCAGTTTCGCCTGATGCGGAACCGCCCCCAGCCCGCCGCCCACGAACACCTTGAATCCCCGCACCGTTTTCCCATCCACCACTTTCGTCGTCGCGATCCCACCCAGATCGTGCATCGACACCAACGCGCAGGCTTCGTCCTCACATCCGGAAAGAGCAATCTTGAATTTCCGCCCGAAATCCTGGATGTCCCGATGGCCGAGCAGATAAAACGCCACCGCCTTGGCATACGGCGTAACGTCAAATGCCTCGGTATTGCACACGCCCGCCAACGGACATGCCGTCACGTTCCGAACGGAATTCCCGCACGCCTCGCGCGTGGTAATCCCGACGGACGCCAGCCGGCGAAAAATATCCGGCGTGTCTTCAAGGTTGACGAAATGCAACTGAATGTCCTGCCGGGTCGTGATATGGCAGATGGCATCGGAATATTCCTCCGCCAGTTCGGCCAGCACGATCATCTGCTGTGGATTCACGCCCCCGTATGGAATCTTGATCCGCTGCATCCCCGGCGCTTCCCAAAATGTGTCCGGACCCTTGGTCAGCGAACTGTACGGCAGCTTTTGCGTCTTGATCCCATCATGCCGCTGGCCATTGTCGTAACGCTGCCCATAAGCCCCGCGGCGAAGCCGGGTCTCCGCGAAAACCTTCTCCTCGATCTTGCCCTGCTTTCGCAAGGTAATCTGGGCCTCAAAACTGTCGATTTCCTGCCGCCAATCGGCGGGAACGCGCTCCCCCAGCTTCTCTTTCCACGTTAGTGGTGTCATTTGAAATGGCCTTGCAGGAACCGCCTGAATTCCCATTTATCTATAGAGGAAATAGGGCAATAAAGTCAAGCAGACTAAAAGGCATTCGCAAATAAAATATAACTACATTATCAACAACGAGTTGCGTTCTATTCCCCGTCCTCTTCGTCATCCTCTGCCGGCGCTGCGGCGACTTTGGCGCGCTTCGGTGGGCGGCGCTTGGGACCTTGCGCCTGCATCACCGCCCGCCAGAAATCACCCGCCGTCAACTCCATCCCCTGTAGTTTGTTGAATTCCCGCTGCGCCGCCTCAAATTCATCGCTGTAGGGAATCAGTTTTCCACCCTTGGTGTGCCGTGGAAGCATCCCCTTGAGCAGTTTTAGCTGCTCCTCGGTCACCACGGCCGCCGTCGGCTCACCCGCGGAATTCGTGCCGCTGCGAACGTATTTCAGCAAGGCGCAAAAAACCTGCTCCGGATGGGCGTTTTTGAACGTCCGGTCCTGAAACCCCTGGCAAAGCCCTTCAAACGCCGGGGAATAAGGCAATTCATCGCGCGCGATGCCCGCCTCATTGTATAACTCCTGCAAATGCTCCTGATCGATTCCACTCAATTTCAACGGCGGACGCATGCCTGCTCCTTCGGGATAAATCCAGAGATGCCAATGATTGTAAGGCCGCGCATACGCCCATGTCCATTGCGCGCTGGCGCGAAACCCGAAATCCGAATGAATGACCGAGTTACGAGCTGCGAGTTGTGAGTTGTGAGTGAAAACAAAAAAACTATCACCTCGTAACTCGCAACTGGCAACTCACAACTCTGCCATTCGGTCATTCGGGCTTGATTCGTCATTCGGATTTCGGATTTCGGCTTTTTGATTTCCCCCTTACCATGATCCGGCCATGACAAACGACGATTGGTCCTCCGCCCGCCGGCATCTTGAGCGCGACCCCGTCCTGCGCGACATCATGGCCGCCGTCGGACCCTGCGCGCTCAGGCCGCGACGCGACCATTTCGTCCTCCTGTGCAAGTCGATCTATTCCCAGCAGATTTTCGCCGTCGTCGCCTCGGTGCTGTTCGGAAGGTTCAGGGAACATTTCCCCCGCAAACGCCCGACGCCCCGGCTCGTGCTGGACCTGCTCAGCAATGGATCGGAAGCCCAGCTCAAAGGCTGCGGCCTGTCTCGCCAGAAAAAGGAATATCTGATCGATCTCTCCAAACACTTTTTGAGCGGCGCCATCCCCAACCACCGGCTTTCCCAACTCAGCGATGAAGAAGTGATCGACGCCCTGACCGCCGTCAAAGGTATCGGCCGCTGGACGGCCGAAATGTTTCTGATCTTCATCTTGAATCGCCCGGACGTTTTGCCGGTCGACGATCTCGGATTGCAACGCGCCATAAAATCCGCCTATCGACTGAATCGCTGGCCAAAGGCCAAGGAAATCACAAAGCTCGGCGAATCCTGGCGACCCTATCGTACCATCGCCGCCTGGTATCTCTGGCGCGCCGCGGATGCGGGGGACGGGGGATGGTGAAAAATCGGCGCGGCGGGGCGACGAAAAAGACCATGAGCAACCGTCCCGGGGCAAGTTGTGTCACAGTCGTAGCGTAAAGAAAGCCCGGTTAGCTGGTAAAATAGAATTTCGGAGACGTGGCATGAGCAAGGTAAATCCACGAATTGCCCGGATGCGACGGCGAATCCGTCAAGCCGACGCGGCCAAAGCGGCGGGCAAGTTGATCTACTGGGAAAGGGGTGCCAGTGCCGCAAACGGAATGGATGCCGAGTCAATGGCGCTCGCGAACAATCCGAGGTTCGTTTCGATCATCGAAAAATCGAGAGCGAGATACATAGCCGAAGGCGGAATTCCAATCGAGGAAGTTCGGCGGCAACTCGGGCTGCCGGCGAAAAAGAAGCGGCGAAAAACCAGTTGATGTTGCGCTAATGCCGGTAAACGGATTGCAGTGTGACCGAGCAAATCGTCCGACTCGTAGTTCGATGGCCCTGATGAACGTCGCCCCGATGGCGAAAATGCCTTTCGAATTCAATCTATCGATTGACTGACCCGACGAATCTCTCAAAAAGCTCCGACACCAGCCAACTTAACGGTACGATACCTACGAATCCCCACCGCACAAGAAGAAGTGCTCGCGGCGAGAGGGTATAAATACCCTCCGCCAAGCGGAGAGCGATCCAATATAGAAGGCCTCCCAGAAGGACCGAATAATAAGCGGGTTCCGGTACGATGAGGATCGCAATTCCCACAATCAGCGGAAGCTGCTGTTGGATGGCGAGTTCGACGGCCTTAGCCGACGAAAGCGGCCAGTCACGATCGTTCAACGGGGAACTTTCCAGTTCCTTGTCTCGACGCAACGTTGGTGACGTGAGCAGAATCACCGTCGCCAGGACGATCCACATGAATGCGCAGAGATTGGCCCCGCCGCTGGCTGACTCAAACGACTGGCCAATTGCGGGAGCCATGCAAAGGACGCAGGTGACAATGGAAATGAACGCGGATGCAATTGCAGCCACCGCAAGCACGTTGATAGCCTTTGAGGGTGCATGCGCCCATGGGAGTTGCATGAGGGCGATGAGCAGGCCGAAATCGACAAGGGCCGCGAGTCCGCGGGTTCCAGTAATTGCGTGGTTGCGCAGTACGTCCAATTGCGTCGGAATTGGAACAGGAGGTTCGGGTGTGGTGACGGGAATTTGCGCCAAACGATCCCGAAACCACTGCCGTCGGACGAGTTCGGCGTCTTGCCAGGCGGCCAAGTCCACGTGAACTCTGTCAATCAACGATACTCGCTCGGCAATCAAAGCGCTAACCTGCCAAATAAACATCACCAACGCGAGGAAGTAAAAGAGCAAGGATAGAGATATGGTGCGTTTTCGCCGTTCGAAGTGGGGAGTCTCGTACTGGAGGATTTCCGCCATCTCGAATTAGTATGGACGGCCATACAGCCTACTTCAACTCCACCGTCCAATACGCCGTATCCAGGAACTGTTTCCAGCTCGAATAGCGCGCATCGGCCAGACGGATGTTGATCACCGGGCTGCGCCTCGGCTTCAGCGGACGCGCCACCAGATGCATGTGCGCCTGATCCGGCGTGCGGCCGCCCTTTTTCACGTTGCATCTCACGCAGCAGCACACGATGTTCTCCCACGTGCTCTTGCCCCCCTGGCTCTTGGGAACCACGTGGTCCAGCGAAAGCTCCGTCGTGCTCGTCCGCTTGCCGCAGTATTGGCAACGGTTGCCGTCCCGCGCGTAGATGTTTCGCCGATTGAATTTCACCTCCTGTCGCGGAAGCTTGTCGTAGGCGAGAAGCCGGATGATCCGCGGCACCGCGATCTGGAACCGCACGGTGTGAATCCAGTCGTATTCGTCCGGCTCGAATTCGGCCTTGAGCTGGCTGATTTCCCGCCAGTCGTCGAAGTTGAAATTCTGCCACCGGCTCTGCCCGGCGTTGTCCGTTTCGATGTGGATGACTTCCGCCAATTGGCGGCAAAGCAGCGAAAACGCCCGCCGCACGTTGATCACCCGGATCGCCTGATAAAACCGATTCAAAACCAGAACGTTGGCGTTCAGGGCACAAGTTCCCGCGCCATTGCCGGAAGACGAGATTTGCGGCGAATTCAGGTACATGCGCCGTTGCTATTTCCGTGGCAAGCGTCGTGTCCGTCAGACCCAAAAACGAGGCCAAATTGTAGTCCGACTCGCCGTCAAACGCCAGTCGATTCAGCGTGGATGGAATTGCCTATTGCCTATTGCCTATTGAAAGAAGAGACGGTTGTGGACTCCGCTCTTCCAATAGGCAATAGGAAATAGGCAATCAGTTGGCAATCTGCCGTCGGCAACTACAATGCCTTGCGTGTCCGAACTGAAACGCACGGAGCTTTCCGTTCGCCAGGAGCAGGCGATCCTGGTCGGGGTCATTTTGCCCAAATCCACCGCCGATCCGCGCGATCCCCTCGGCGAGCTTGCCTCTCTCGCCAAAACCGCCGGCGCCAGGGTCGTCGGAACCATCCTCCAACGCCGCCAACGCGTCGATGCCGGAACTTATGTCGGCTCCGGCAAGGTCAAGGAAATCGCCGCTCTGGCCATCAAGGAACGGGCCGACGTCGTCATCTTCGACAACGATCTTTCCCCCGGCCAGATCGGCGCGCTGGAAAAAATCATCAATGAAGAAGCCGACAGCCCGCCCACGGAGGGAATCAAGGTCCTGGACCGCTCGGAATTAATCCTCGACATTTTCGCCACCCGGGCCCAGACCCACGAAGCCAAGCTCCAGGTCGAACTGGCGCAGATGCAATACACCTATCCCCGCCTCACCCGCATGTGGGGACACCTGGAGCGCATCGCCGGCGGCGCGCCCGCCGGCATCGGCACCCGCGGGCCCGGCGAACAACAACTGGAAATCGACCGCCGGCTCGTCCGCAAACGCATCAGCCGGCTCCAGGGCGAAATCGAAAAAATCCAGCAACGCAAGACCCGCCTCGTCGCCGAACGCACCCGCCAGCATTTCACCATCTGCATCGTCGGTTACACCAACGCCGGCAAAAGCACCCTCTTCAACACCCTCACCGCCGCCGGCGCTTATGCCGATGACAAACTCTTCGCCACCCTAGACACCAAGACCCGCGCCTGGAAGCTCGACCGCGGATTGCAGGTCCTGCTCAGCGACACCGTTGGATTCGTCCGCGATCTGCCCCACAATCTCGTGACGTCGGCCATCCCCACGCCCGCCAGCAGTTTGATTCGGTGCATATCGTCCTCGATGAAGTCGGCGTCAAGGGCAAGCCCGAATTGCTTCTGCTCAACAAGATCGACACCCCCGAGGGCGACGAGAATTTCCCCGAATGGCGCACCCTGTACCCCGATGCCATCCCCATCAGCGCCAAGACCGGCAAAGGAATCGACCGCCTCTACGCCGCCGCCGCGGCCAACGTCAATGCCCAGCAGGTTCAGGCCGTCCTGGAAGCCGACTCTTCCAACGGCAAGCTGCTGGCCTTCATCGAGACCCACTGCCAGGTTCGCGACCGCCAATATGACGGCGACCGGATCATCATTCACGCCACGATGAGTAAACGCACGCTGGCCGATCTGTCGCGGAACGATCAGGTCAAGGTGAAATCGGCGGAGTAAGAGATGGACGGATTAAAACCGCGGAAAAGAGCTATAGCCGACTTTCATCAATCCGCGGTTCTTTGTTTGACTTTATGACTTTTAATAACATAATGTAGGGATGTACGAGATACGCAGCGCCGAAAAGGCGCGGGAGAATTTCAAATCGCTCCCGTTGCGTATTCAGGTGAGAGTGCAGGACGTGTTTGATCGGCTAACCCGCTGGCCGAATGTGAGCGGAGTCAAGCCGCTTCGGGGACCGCTCAAGGGAGCGTACCGCATTCGGACGGGAGATTGGCGTGTGCTGTTTACCGTGGATGTACCGGCTGGGCGCGTGACGGTGTTCCGTATCGACAATCGCCGCGACGTTTACCAAGACTAAAGGTGTGACATGAGCCTCGATATCATCATGCACAAGGGGCGTCGTTGTGTGCCAGTGCCCCTTGAGGAATATGAACGCCTGAACGATCAGGGGCCACCCTTCCCGCCCGTGGACGCCGATGGCATTTCTCGAATCGAATCGGGCAGACAGACCGCGACGGTGAGAGTCATCGACAAACTGGACAAGGCGATTCGCCTCCACCCGCGGCCAAGCCAGAAAACGCAAAGCCGGCTAGATCGCTTGCGCCGCACTGCGCCCCAGTAAATCCCGGCCTTTGCCGGTGATTGCCGGGGGAATGAAATACAAAACCATGGGAAAGAGCTACGTCCCAATCCCGTTCGGCACGCCGATTGCGCCGGGACTGCAATAGGCAAGTCGTGAGCTTGTTCGTGGAATTCATGGGCTGGCCGTCGGGGGAGGGCATTGCTGGCGGCC
>JBEKXM010000185.1:0-8201 GCA_049512115.1 Tepidisphaeraceae bacterium
TGTAATGGGAACCGTCACGTTCAACGTCGATGCCAACGGCAACGGAGTGTATGACAGCCACGGCGCGAACATCATCATTAACCAGGGTGTTTTCGCCGGCCTCGATCACACCAATTCCGGTAATAACGTCCCCAATCCCCCCGCCGATACCATTGATGAAAGTCACGTGCCCAGCGTTGCCACCATCTCATTTGCCGGTGGAAACCTCACGTTCCTGACGAAGGGCGGCAAATTCATCATGGGACAAAATCAGAAAGTCACCGTCTCGGGCGGCAATCTCGATATCGACACCACCAACTCCACCGGCACCTTAACGGTCGGCGGGGATGCTTATTTGGGAGACCTGGTGGCGGTGGGCCTGCCGGGCACAGGAAACATCACTGTCAGTACCGCGACTGGCCAAATCTATCTCCTCAAGCGTGAAGCGGCGCCGATTGAGCTGTTCGACGGTGCGGGCTCGATTCTTGACACGGGATTGCATTTTACGGCCACTGGGGCGATTAAGTTCCTCGACAACGGCAAACCAGTGATCGAACTGGGCAATAGTCCCGAGCCGATTGCAGAGGCGGGGGATCCGGTGGATAGTGATCTCGGTGGCGTGCCGCTAAAGCTGCTGCCTCCCGGTGCCCCGATCAGCCTTTCCAACCCGGTGGTGGGCTCAGTTTTCGGCACGGGCGTACAGGTTGTCGGCGCTGCCGACTTTGACGGCGTCACGCCGGACGATGTGCTCAATTCGACCCTCGGCGAGGCCGAGAGCCTGGTCGAAGGCATCTTCGGGGTAACGTCGTCACCCATCGGAACCAATTCGGGCCAGGGCAATGCGGCTTCGGCATTCGGCTTCCTCGGAATCGTGCCGCGCGACGCCACTTTCGACGAACAGTTTTCATCCGCTCTGTACGGCCACACTGTTTACGACGACAGCCCGAAAACGATCGAGGCCAGCGATTCGGACATGCGCGTTGCCATTCCCCGCGTTCCCGCGGATGAGGCCCAGCTTGGGAAGGAACTCAGTCGCGAACTCTTTTACACCCCGGCCCTCGATGCGGCAGGACACCCCATCGTCGACCCGGCGACTGGCCAGCCGAAGCTCATGGATCGAAGCGTCGAAATCCGTCAGACGCTCGGGGCCGCCTACGACGAATATCGCACCCTTTATCCCACGCGGGAAACATCGTTTTTCGATTTCCTGCGCGAAACTTCCAGGTATCAGACGGCGCTTTCCTACGCGGAATTGGTCAGATCACTCAACGACCTGATCGGCCGATTGGGACTTTCGTCGCACGAAGAAGCGGCGGCGAGGCGCAAACTATTCCTGGCGGTGACTCCGTCCAACGTCTCAACGGCAGAATTTCTGAAGGCGTTTTGAGATTGGACTGTCCAGGATGGCGCGTCAGGAGATCGGCGTTCAATCCTCGATTTCGCGGACGACGCGAAAGCCGGTGTTGTTGTCGCTGTAATCTTCGTTGACGCCGCCATGAAAACCGCAGCGGAGTTCGTCAGGTCCGGATTCAAAAGCCCCGCCGCGAACGGTTCGCCAGTGCTCGATCTTCGCCAGCGGGTGCGGGTCAGTTTCAGGTTTGTCGGGGTATTTCGGATCGTAGTACGCATCGGTCAGCTCCCACACATCCCCCACTATGTCGAAGAATCCCCACGCGTTGGGCTTGAACCTTCCGACCGGCGACGTGTAGGCGTAATGATCATCGAAACCGAACCCGGCCATTCCGGGGTTTATCCTGAGGTAACTCTGGTCCGCGACATTGCAGCGCCCGGCGCCATCCTCCGGGCGATTTCCCCACGGAAAGCTGGTGTAATCCGCGGGGTTGAGGCTGTTGGTGCAGCGGCAGGCATATTCCCATTCCGCTTCGGTCTGTAACCGGTACCGCATGTTTTCCGTCTTGCTGAGCCATTGGCAAAAATCGCTGGCGTCGTTCCAGGACACGCAAACCACTGGGTCGTCAGCCGATTGCAGGTAGTTCGAGAATCCCGGATTCAACCAGTTCCTTCCCTTCACTCTTTCCACCTTGCCGTTGGACAGTTGATACGAGAATCCCTTCCGTTCGGCAGTGGTCTGATAGTTGGGCCGTTGCGCCATGTATTGTCGGAACTGACCCACAGTCACGGATGTCATCGCGATATAGAAACGATGTGTCAGGCTCACGCGATGCAGCGGGATAAAATAATCCCGCATACTGGCGACTTTGTTCTGATCCGGCTCGCCCATGCAGAAATCTCCGGCATTGAGCCGGATGAATCGCATCCCAAGCGAATTCGTCCATCGCGGTGGCGTCCGCGCCTCTCGAATCTCCGTGTAAAGCTTATCTGCCTCGGCGTTAACCGGAACGCTGCCCTTGATTTGCGCCAACACCTGCGCGGCGGCATCGTAGTTTCCTTTGTCGATCAAATCCTGCGCTAAACGCAGCCAATCGCTCAGAATGAGCGTGCGCATCCGCTCGGCATCGGCGTTGTTCGGCTCGATCTTTTCCACCGCGTCCAAGTCCGTCAGCGCTTCGGCATATTGCTGGCGATTTTGGAATGCGTTCAGTGCCTGATCCAGCAGCGCGGCAATCCGGCGTCGAACCTCTTCGGCGGCAAGCTGCTGCTGCAGTTTGCGGTTGATCTCATCCGCCAACCGAAGCCCAGCAGGATTCCCCGGATCGTATTTCAGGGCCTCTTTAACGTCATTGGCGGCACGCTGGAGATTGCCGGCCTTTTCATCCGCCGCGGCGGCGGCAAGCAACTGGTTGACTTCCCGAATCTTTTGTTCCGCCGTATTCCGGTCGTGCTGCCGCTGCTGGGCGATTTGGCTTTTTATGCGTTGGGCGTCGGCGTTGTTCGCGTCCAACGCCAGTATTTGTGCGATCGCTACGTCCGCCTTATCCAGTTCATCGACGTCCAAGCTCGCCTGCGCTTGCGCCAGCAGATCCCCGACTGTCTTGCGCCGCTGTTGTTCTTCTTCCCCTCGCTTGTTGATTTCCAGTCCGACCTGACGGGCCCGTGCGTTGTTAGCATCAAGCCCCAGGATCCGTTGCACGGCGTCGTTGGCCGCGGAAAAATTACCCGAATTCTCATAGTCCGTCGCCGCCGCGAGCAACTGTCGAATCTCCGCCTGTTTCAGCCTTTCAGACCCATTATTCGGACTAAAAAAGCGAAATGCCACCGCGGCGCCCAACAGCATCACGGTCACCACTCCGGCGCCGATGAGCCATGGCTTGAGATTGGGTCGGCCCAACCATTTTAGCCGGATTTCCAGTTCATCGAGATCGAACGTCGCCGGAAGCTCAGGATCGAGCAGCAGGTTACACAGGCTACGCCAAGCGGCGGCCTTGGCGCCCAGCAGCTCCCACTCCGGCGTCATCTCAAGCGGCCAGATCGTTCGGCTCGTGAACGGCCTGCCAATGACAATTTCGTACAGCACTTTGCCGGTGGCTTCGATATCGGCAAGGGTGCTTTTCTGACCCGCAGTCTGTGATGCCGGCGCGATATCCGTGAGAAATGCCCGCCAGGGCGCATCACCCTCCCCCGGCTTAATGAGCACATTGGATGGTTTGATGTTCCCGTGCGTCCGGTTGCAGTGTTGTTTCAGGTCCCGCAGGCCATTAACGATCTGGCGAACGATCTCAAGCAATCGAACATGCTGGAGCCGGACTTTTCCACGAATCAGCCGATCAATCGATTGCTCCTGCCTTTCGGCGATGAAAAAAGCCGCGTTGGGAAGTGTGCCGGCCTCATAAACCGGGTTCCAAAACGGTGATTTCCCCGCGATCGTTTGAAGTGTTTGCGATATTTCAAGGAATTCGCCGATTTTGGCGGCAGGATCGGACGCTTCCATACCGGGTACATCAGCATTGAAGACCTTGGCGACCGCCGCGGGCGGCCCATTGCCAGAAACGCGTTCCAGCAAATAAGTGGAGACTGGACCGACCGATGATAGTTCGCGTGTGATTCGGTAATTGCCCAGCGTTTCCATATCATCCAGGTTTTGAGGTGCACCGTTTCGGCCCGGAGGAGACGCTGCCGAGCGTGGCGATGTCAATCTATCCAATGCAATACTCCCCAGTCAACCATTTCCTATTGCCCGGCGAGGAGTTATACCGCTATGCCTGCAACACCGCCAACCTCGTGTCACGGCCGCAAATTTTCATTGATCGGGAGGCGGAATCAGGCTATAAATTCCACCGTTGCCTTGGGTTGAAGCGATTGGCTCCCGGGCATTGACACATCCGACTTACACGGGTTTGGCCTGAGACGGTGTAGGAATGGGCGCGATCGACGTTGAATCTCTTCTGCGCGAAATTTCGCCTCAATCACCCGCCGGGGATGATCTCCAATACGATCCCGCGTATATGGAATTTGTTGGCAGCGCGCAGGTGGCGCCCGAGAAACAATATGGTCAGACCATAGTGCCGGCGCGCGAGCCGAATTGGCGCGACGTGCGATCAGGCTGCGTCAAATTCCTTGGCCGTACCAAGGAACTTGGTTTGGTGATCAAGCTTGTTGAGGCAAATTTGCGTCTGGAAGGATTTGATGGATTGCGTGAAGGCCTTGCGCTTTTGCGAGGCATGCTCGAGCGATACTGGGACGGACTGTATCCTGCGCTCGATCCCGCCGATGGCTCGGATCCGATCGCCCGATTGAATCTCCTGGCGGGATTGGAAGACCCAGACGCGATTCTGCGTCCCCTTCGCGCCATACCGCTGGCCAGTTCACCCGTGCTCGGTCAGTTCGGACTTCGGGAAATCGCCTGGGCTACACGGCAATCGCCGGTTCCCCAGGGAGTTGACCCCCCCAAGCCCGAGACGATCGAGGCGGCATTTAAGGAGACCCCGCCCGACACGTTAAAGCTGCGGCTTTCCGTTCTCCAAGAATGCGCGCAGCACGCCGTCGCCATCAGCCAGACATTGACCGGCTACGTCGGAGCCGAGGGAGCCCCGGATTTTGGGGAACTTCTGGCGATTCTAAAAGACGGAGCCGCTCAAATTGAAAAACGCGTGGTTCCAGCGCCCGGCGCAATTTCTGCCGCCGGCGGATCGGATACACCAATGACTACTGGCTCGCAAAACGCATTGACCGGCGAAATCCGCTCCCGGAGCGATATCGCGACCGCCCTGGATAAGATTTGTGATTACTTCGCTCAATTCGAGCCGTCCAGTCCTGTGCCGCTTTTGTTGCGGCGGGCGCAAAGGCTCATTTCCAAGGATTTCGTGTCCATTATCAAAGATCTTTCTCCCGAAGCGATTCAGAAGATCGAATTGATTGGAGGAACGACCCCCAAGCAAGATTGAAAATCGTTGGGAAATTGTTAATTTCTGTACAGAAGCGGCGAAAAATGCCATAATCTTACGACCTTGTGAGAAGCATCTCTCACCTGGGGTCCTTTCGGTAGTTTCGCGAAGAATGGAGCTTCCATCATGGCCAAAGAAAGCAGCCAGAAGTTTATTGCCCGCAACCGCGCGCCCCGCGTTCAGATTGAGTACGATCTGGAACTGTACGGCTCTGAAAAGAAAATCAATCTACCGTTTGTCATGGGAGTGATGGCTGACCTTTCGGGGAAACCCGCCGAGTCATTGGATAAGCTTGAAAACCGGAAGTTCCTTGAAATCGACGTGGACAACTTCGACGAACGCCTCAAGTCGATGAAGCCCCGGGTTGCCTTCCAGGTTCCGAACTCACTGACGGGCAATGGAAGCATGAATGTTGAAGTTTCCTTTGAAAGCCTGGACGATTTTTCACCCGCGGCGGTTGCCCGCAAGGTGGAGCCCCTCAACAAGCTCCTTCAGGCCCGCACCCAGTTGTCAAATCTTCTGACTTTTATGGACGGCAAAAGCCAAGCCGAGGAATTGGTCGCCAAGGTCTTGAAAGATCCGGCCTTATTGCAGGCATTGGCCGCGGCGCCTAAGCAGAAGGAGGAAAAAGCCAATGGCTGAAGCTGAAGCCAATCAACAGGCCGCACAGGCCAAGGGCGCAGAAACCGTCGAGGTCTCCGAATTCGACGCCCTTCTCAAGAAGCAGTTCAAACCCAAGACGGATCACGCGATGGAGGCCATCAAGTCGGCCGTCCAGACGTTGGCTGAGCAGGCGCTGGCCGGCGTAGCGCTGGTATCCGACGATGCCGTTAAGGCGATCGAGGCGATGATCTCCCAGATTGACGCCAAACTATCCGAACAGCTCAACCAGATTCTCCACCACCCAGATTTCCAGAAGCTCGAAGGTACGTGGCGCGGTCTGGCTCATCTCGTGAACAATACCGAAACCGATGAAACGCTGAAGATTCGGGTTCTCAACATTCCAAAAGTAGAGCTTGGAAAAACGATCAAGAATTTCAAGGGAACCAAATGGGACCAAAGCCCCCTGTTCAAGAAAATCTATGAAGAGGAATACGGCCAGGCAGGCGGTGCGCCCTATGGCTGCTTGATCGGTGACTATCAGTTCGACCACAGTCCCCCGGACGTGGAGATCCTTACGGGAATAGCTCAGATCGGAGCGGCGGCGCATACACCGTTTATGGCCGCAGCCGCCCCGACATTGATGAATATGGATTCCTGGCAGGAACTTTCCAATCCACGTGACCTGACCAAGATCTTTCAATCGGCCGAATACGCTCCCTGGCGCACGTTGCGTGACTCCGAGGATTCGCGATACCTCGGCCTCACGATGCCGCGATTCCTTTCCCGTCTTCCGTATGGCGCCAAAACAAATCCTGTCGAGGAATTCGCGTTTGAGGAAGACACCGCCAGCGCGGATCACTCCAAATACATCTGGTCGAATGCCGCCTACGCGATGGGAGTCAACATCAATCGCTCCTTCAAGATGTATGGCTGGTGTGCGCGCATCCGCGGTGCTGAATCGGGGGGCATGGTCGAAGGCCTTCCCTGCCACACGTTTCCGACGACCGACGGCGGCGTAGACATGAAATGCCCGACCGAGATCGCCATCTCCGATCGCCGCGAAGCGGAACTGGCAAAAAATGGCATGATTCCTTTGCTGCATTGGAAGAATACCGACTACGCGGTCTTTATTGGCGCACAGTCGCTCCAGCAGCCCGCGAAATACGAGGATGCCGACGCCACCGCCAACGCCAACCTCGCGGCCAGGCTGCCCTATCTGTTCGCCACGTGCCGTTTTGCGCACTTTCTCAAGTGCATCGTGCGGGACAAGATCGGAACGTTCAAGGAACGCACCGACATGGAGAAATGGTTGAACAACTGGATCATGCAATATGTGACCGGTGATCCCGCGAATGCCTCGGAAATCGATAAAGCGAAGCGTCCGCTGTCGGCTGCGGAAGTCGTCGTCGAGGAGGTCGAAGGCAATCCCGGTTATTACCAGTCCAAGTTCTACCTGCGACCTCACTATCAACTCGAAGGACTAACCGTTTCTTTGCGCCTGGTGTCTAAATTGCCGTCGCTTAAGAAGGCATGACGAAATCATTAGCGGCTTATATCGTCGTTCGATCTGAAACAACTCGCGCGGAAGTAACTGCTGAATTGTCCAGCGGCTTTCTCGCGACCAAATACCCCGAAAGGAAGATGGCATGGCGTCGGATATTTTTCTCAAACTCGATGGAATAGACGGGGAAAGCGGGGACGGCAAGCACACCGGATGGATCGAGCTGAATACATTCGGACATTCGGTGTCGCATCAGTCCGAAGGGAAAATCAGCGCGGCATCCACGCTGTCCGCCGGCCGATCAGAATTGTCCGATATCTCGGTCACGAAAGATCTGGATAAGGCGAGTCCAAACCTCGCCAAGTTCTGTCTCAATGGAAAGGTGATCAAGTCCGGGCAGATTGACTTCTGCGCCGGCACCGGTGAGAAACACGTCTACCTGACGTACAAGCTCACCAACGTGCATCTCAAAACGCACGGGATCAATCACGGCGGTGGGACCGCGCGGCCGTCCGAAACCCTCAGTTTCGGCTACACGAAGATCGAAATGGAATACACTTCGTGGGGCGCTGACGGCAGCAAGGGCGGCGCTACCCCGTATCGCTGGGACCTGACCAAGAACGCCGAATCGTAAACCGTCGGCTAATTCCGCCGGGCATCGATCGTTGCCTGAGCTGTCGCAGGGAAGCACTTACAGCTCCGGCGCTTCGGCTGAACCCCGCGCCTGCGGCGTGGAGAGGCAGTGCGCATGTTCGAAGAGTTGCTTCGTGGCGGCCAAATCAATGACGCAATTACCCAACTTCGGGAGAAGGTGC
>JBEKXM010000186.1:0-8199 GCA_049512115.1 Tepidisphaeraceae bacterium
GCGCATCCCACTTCCAGATGAGTGCCGGATCCATCGGCGGCGACCTCCTCGTCCAAGACGCCACCACCGCCAATCTCGGCGGCGGCAGCATCGGACGCAACGCCGCGCTTCAATCCAACTCCATATTTTCCATGTCCGGCGGCAACATCGCCGGAAACTTCAGCGCTGCCGGTTTCAGCGTCTTCAATTTCAGTGGCGGCGTCATCGAAGGTAACGCCAGCTTCAGTGGGCTTAGCCAAGGATTCTGGAGCGGTGGGACGATCGAAGGGGATATCTCTCTGCACGACCAAAGCGTCCTCGACTGGACCGGTAGCGCGCCCGCTGGCGGCGTAGGAACCCCGGTGGTCACTTCCGCCGAGCTGACCCTGCTCTCCAACGACAGCCCCACCGGCTTTTCCATCTATCTCTACGATGGCAGTTCCTTCGAGATTGACGGCACCGATCTGACCGACGCTCTCCTCGATCCCAACAGCGGTGGCACGTTCAGCGAATACCAGCTCTTCGGCAATCTGCAAGACGGTACGGCGCTCCCCGATGGCCTGCATCTCTTTGTCGAAAACGGCTCCGCCGCGAGCTTTCAACTAGTCAACGTCGTCCCCGAACCGGCCAGCATTGGATTGCTGTCGGGAATGCTCTTCCTCTGCGGACGCCCCTCACGCCGCCAAGGAAACCAAAGGATCCACACCTAAAAACCTTGATTTCAGCGCAATAACATAGAAAACGTTCAACTGGCGTCTCGTCATTTCGATCTGACGGAACGGAAATACGCCTCGGCTAGCGCGTGCGGCGGCGGCGGCTTCGGCGGCGGCAACCGTTACTAAATCGACAAGCGTTTCCAGGAGAGAGCCGCACACCAATACGGCTCTCTCCTTTTTTCTGCGCCGACCGTGGCGCGATGATTGCGAAGTGCTCCATAATCGGCCGGCAGCTCCGTGCCTCATTGCGGACCCCACGAGTTCAAATCCCGTTTTAAATAAATCTGATACGGCAGTGGCCGCATCGACGCGCCTGTCCATAATATTCCGCAACCTTGAACGTTTGGCGATAAGTATGCAGTCCGCGAGGTAATCCGGATGCGCCCAAAAGTTTGGATACCGAAGATGCAATCAAAGACGCGCCTCGCCATTGCATTCTTACTCTTTCTCGGATCCATGGTGTATCGCGATTTTGACTCATTTGCTGAAACTCCAGTTCCAGCGCCTTCGAGACAAAATCCCATTCTCACCAACGATCAACGCGCATTCTTTGAATCGAAGATCAGGCCAGTCCTGGTGAAAAACTGCTACGGCTGCCATTCGCCCCAGGCAAAGGAAGTTGAAGGCGGGTTGTTGCTGGATACTCGACAGGGGGTTCAGAAAGGCGGGACCGATGGTCGGATCATAGTGCCGGGGAATGCCGACGCGAGCCTTCTCATCCAAGCGCTTCGATATGGAAACAAAGACCTTCAGATGCCCCCGGACGACGGCGGAGGAAAATTGCCGGATTTGGTCATTCACGATTTTGAAACGTGGGTGAGAATGGGGGCGCCCGATCCGCGCGACGGCGGTGTGGTAACGACCGTTGCAAAACCCTGGGACACAACTGAAGCGAGGAAGTGGTGGGCATTTCAGCCATTAAGACCTCCGGCGACGCCCCAAGTGACGGACCCGGGTTGGGCGCGAGGAGAAATCGATCGATTTGTGCTGGCCGGCATGGCTGGCAAAAACCTCAAGCCGGTCCCCGACGCAGACAAGCAAACGTTGATCAGGCGTGTCTATTTCGATTTGATCGGTCTTCCGCCAACCCCGGACGAGGTCGATGCATTCGTGCGTGATGATTCGCCGACCGCGTATGAAGGAGTCGTCGATGACCTTCTCGCCCGCCCTCAGTTTGGCGAGCACTGGGGCCGGCATTGGCTGGATGTAGCGCGCTATGCCGAATCGGCCGGCAAAGATTTCAACGTGACATTCCCGAATGCATGGCGATATCGAGATTACGTCATTTCTTCTTTCAACCAGGACAAACCCTACAACCAGTTCGTTTGTGAGCAGATCGCCGGTGATCTCATGCCCGCATTCGATCCCCAAAAGCGTGCTGAGCAGCTCGTCGCCACGGGGTTTCTTGCGATCGGCCCCAAGGGATTGGACGAGCAGATACCACGGCAGTTCGATTTGGACCTGGCCGATGAGCAAGTGGATGCGACTTCACAGGCGTTTATCGGGCTGACGGTTTCGTGCGCGCGATGCCACGATCACAAATTTGATCCGGTTTTACAAACTGATTACTACGCGATGGCGGGGATTTTTCTCTCGACCAAAACGGACTACGGGACCATTCCGGGACCCAAGAATAACGACCCCAGCGATCTGATTGAACTTCCCCGCACGGCAAATGAGCCGACGGTTCAGAATACTTTGACGCCCCAGGACCGTGAAAAGCTCATGCAGGCACTAGCCGCAGCGACCGCCGAATATGAGCAACTCACGGCGAATCGCGGCGGCCAGCGGGGCGCGCGGCAAAGGCAGCAGCAAGGGCAGCAGCAAGGCCAGGCTCCCGCCAACGCTGTCCAGAAGGCCCAACAAATCCGCCTGGCGCTGGGGAAAAAGGCGCAGTTGGAAAGTGAACTGAACACCTATGACGAAGCCGGACGCCCCAAGGCGCTTTGCATGGGGGTCCACGACCGCCCGGCAAACGTCGGCGTGCTCGAACCGATGCGGCCGATCCAACTCGGGCCAAGGGGGCTCCCGCTCAAGAATCAGCCGACCGGGTTCGATACCATCGCCGACAGCCCGCTTTTTTTCCGTGGAGAAATGAGTGATCCACGCGGTCGGGTTCCGCGCGGTATTCCGGCTTTTTTGATATCGAACCGAACGTTCGCCATGCCGAGGGATGAAAGCGGACGCAAGGAACTGGCGGATTGGATTGCATCGCCGAGGAATCCGCTGACGGCGCGCGTGATGGCCAATCGCATCTGGTACTGGTTGTTCGACCAGGGGATTGTCGCTTCGGTTGATAACTTCGGCACGATGGGAGATGTGCCTTCCAACCAGCCGTTGCTGGATTACCTGGCATGCCAATTGATTGAGAACAGGTGGTCCGTGAAGAAGACGATTCGCCAGATCGTGCTGAGCCACGCGTATCAGCTTGCCTCGAGCTACGACGAGGCGGACTACACCGCGGACCCGCAGAATACGTTGATATGGCGACATTCCAAACGTCGCCTGACCGCCGAGTGCATCCGTGACGCGATGCTGGCATCGAGCGGACAATTAAATCTCAACCCGCCGCTCGGATCGCCGGTGGCGCTTGCTGGAGATGGTCCGATTGGCGCCGGCCCGGCCTATGCAAGGCTCAACGAGGCGACATTCGCGGATGCCACGAATTCCTATCGTAGCGTCTATCTCCCGGTTGCGCGAGACGTGGTGCCTGATTCGCTTTCGGTCTTCGATTATCCGGATTCCAGCGTTGTGAATGGGGCGAGGGAGACTACCAATGTTCCCTCCCAGGGTCTTTACATGCTGAACAATGATTTCGTCCGGGCACAAGCCCGGCAAGTGGCCCAGCGACTTTTGAGCAGTTACGGCTCCGCCGAAGATCGCGTGAACCTGGCTTTCAGGCTGATATTGGGTCGGCCGGCAAGTGCGTTTGAGCAAAAGACGGCGGCGGCGTTCTTTTCGCGCATGGCAAACGATATCCGAGCCAACGCCGCGGCAGCATGGACGGATTTCTGCCTGGCTCTCTATAACACGGCCGAGTTTCGGTATTTGAATTGAGGAATTTATGAGCGACTCATCAGGACACTCATGCTCGTGTGTGACGCGGCTATTCACGCGGCGTGGATTTCTTCGCAGCGTTTCATGCGGGTTTGGCTGGTTGGCGTTCTCAAGCCTGCTTCAGCGGGCCATGGCCGTTCCATCGGGCCTGACCAACCCGCTGGCGGCGAAAACTCCGCCCCTGCCGGCCAAAGCAAAACGGGTCATCTTTCTTACGATGCGCGGCGGGCCCTCGCACGTCGATACCTTCGATTACAAGCCGCAACTGTCTGCGGACACCGGCAAGCCCGGCAAGCGGCTGGGCACTAAACTGCTCGGATCGAAGTGGCAGTTCACTCAGAACGGCCAAAGCGGACTCTGGATTTCAGAGCTGTTTCCCAATGTCGCCAAACATGCGGACCAATTGTGCCTGGTCCGTTCGATGCAAACTGCCCTTCCAGCCCACCCGCAGGCGTTTCTTAACCTGCACACCGGCAATACGCGGTTGGTGCGCCCCAGCCTGGGCGCATGGACCACCTATGGGCTGGGCACGGTGAACGAGGACCTTCCGGGCTTTGTCACGATCACGCCGCCCAGTGACCTCGGGGGCGCGCAGAATTATGGCAGCGCTTTCCTGCCCGCCATCTATCAGGGCACGCGGATCGGAGCGTACAACCGCCCGATTGCACGCGCGGAGGTGAAAAATCTGCAACGAAAGCTCGATGCCAATGCGCAACGGGACGTGCTTGACCTGGCCCAGAACTTGAACCACGAAGCGCTTGAACGCGAGCAATACGACCCCGAAGTCGAGGGCGTCATCGAGTCTTATGAACTGGCTTACAAGATGCAGGCCCAAATGCCCCAAGTCATGGATCTCTCGAAGGAGAGCGAAGCCACTAAGCAACTTTACGGGATCGGGGATGCCGTTCGGCGCACCGGCGGCATCGACGCGGGCACCGATGATTTCGGTCGAAAATGCCTCCTCGCCCGCCGAATGGTCGAAGCGGGCGTCCGATTTGTCGAAATCGCCCACGGAAATTGGGATCAGCATTTCAATCTCGAAACGGCACTTGGCGCTAACGCGCGCGCCGTTGATCTTCCCATCGCGGGCTTGTTAACCGACCTACAGTCCAGGGACATGCTTAAGGATACTCTGGTGATCTGGGCGGGGGAATTCGGACGCACGCCGCACGCGCAAGGCGGCGACGGTCGCGATCACAATAACAAGGCCTTTACCCTTTGGATGGCCGGCGGTGGCGTCCGTGGCGGAATGAGCTACGGAACGACCGATGACTACGGCTATGAAGCCATCGACAACAAGGTGCAAATCCACGATCTTCACGCCACCATCCTTGCGTTACTCGGACTCGATCATGAGACGCTCACCTACCGCCACGCCGGCCGCGATTTCCGTCTGACCGATGTGGATGGAAATGTCGTGCATGACATCATTGCATGATCGAGCGGCGAATCCTGCTCATCCCGGGGATTCGTTCTTACGCGATTATTTTTCAGGAACCTGTTGTCTCGACGCGAAGGGAAAGACACAAGTTCGATCGGCGGCCCCCCCCTTTGAACCCGCCGTTCGCATGGTAAGATCGTCGCAATCATTCGAAACAATGCTTCCATCGCCGACGGATACGCCATCGACCTGCGGAACGTGACCAAAATCTATCGCCGGCGCGTTCATGCTTTGCAGGGCGTGGCGATGCAGGTTCGCCGCGGCGAGATTTTTGGGCTGCTCGGGCCGAACGGCGCGGGCAAGACCACGCTCGTCAAGATCATGGTCACCGTCGTCCGCCCCACCAGCGCACAGGGGACGATCCTCGATCATCCCATCGGCCACAAATCCACTCTCGGCCGCGTGGGATATCTGCCTGAAAATCACCGCTTCCCGCGATATCTGAGCGGAAGGCAGGTAATCGAATTTTTCTCCGCGCTGGCCGGGGCCCCTCGCCACGCCCGCCGGCATCGGGCGGCGGAATTGCTCGATCTCGTCGGCATGACCAATTGGGCCGATGCCAAAATCTCCCTGTATTCCAAGGGAATGCTTCAACGCATCGGCTTGGCGCAAGCGTTGGGAGCGAACCCGGATTTGGTCATCCTCGATGAGCCGTCGGATGGCGTCGATCCCGGCGGCCGACGCGACATCCGCGAGGCGCTTTTGCGCCTTCGACAGCGGGGGGCCACCATCTTCGTCAACAGCCATCTTCTCACCGAACTGGAGACCGTATGCGATCGCGTGGCGATCCTCGTCGGCGGCCGGGTTGCCCGCCAAGGTTCGGTTGATGAACTGACGAGGGCCAGACAGTTTTATCTTTTCGAGTTGGAGAATCCCGCCTGGCCCGCGGTGGCCGCCGCTTTCCCCGGAACCTTCGATTCCCTCGCCGCTCCCGTTCCCGGCCAGCCGGCGCGCGGCAAGCTGGCCGACCTATCCTGGTGCGAATTCGACGGCACTCTCCTGCGCATTGGCAAGACCGAACCCGCCGCGGTCCAATCCATTCTCGACGCCCTGCGCGCCCGGGGCCTGATTATCCGCAAAATGCAGGTGATCCGGCCATCCCTTGAGGACTTGTTCTTCGAAGCCGTTACCGATCCCACCACCGCCCGGCTCGCCCTGCCCGGCGCGATGCCGCCCTCTGTTCCCATTGGAATCCAATGACACAAACCCTGGCACTGCTTCTCGATGCCTATCGCGATCTCAATGCCAGGCGAATGTTCTGGATCGTCCTGGTCCTGTCCACCCTGGTGGCCGCCTCGTTCGCCTGCATCGGTCTCACCCCAACCGGGTTCGAAATCCTCGTCTGGAAATTCCCCTCGCCCTTTTTCAACAGCAAATACATTACCCCAGGCGATTTCTACAAGAGCATCTTCCTCAGTTTCGGCATCGGGTTCTGGCTGACCTGGCTGGCGACCGTGCTGGCGCTGATCTCCACCGCCAGCCTCTTCCCCGATTTCATCGCCGCCGGCGCCGTCGATCTTTACCTGTCCAAACCCATCGGCCGCCTGCGCCTCTTTCTCACCAAGTATCTCTGCGGCCTGCTGTTCGTCGCCTTGCAGATCGCCTGCTTCTGTGCCGCCAGCTTTTTCGTCATCGGCTTTCGCGGCGGCGCCTGGGAGCCGGGAATCTTCCTGGCCGTTCCCATCGTCGTGCTCTTCTTCAGCTATCTGTTTTGCTTCTGCGTCCTGGTCGGCGTGTGGACGCGCTCGACCGTTTCCGCCGTGCTCCTCACCCTCTTGTTCTGGGTTTGCATCTTCGGCGTCCACACCACGGAAATGTTTTTGCTGACCATGCAGTTCACGCAGGACAACTCCACGGTGCGACTGACCAAGGACATTCAATCGACTAAAAAATCCCTTGCCGAGGCCCGCCAAACCGCCGCCACGCGCCCGACCACCCGAAACACCGGCCGCGTGGACAGCCTCCAAGCCCAACTGGACCGCGACCAGCGCCAACGCGCCGACACGGGCAACTCGTTTCAAGCCGCTCACCGGATTTTCTATGACGTCAAGACGCTTTTGCCCAAAACGTCCGAAACCGTCGCCTTGCTGGAGCGCGAATTGATCGACAGTGCCCGCCTCCAACGCGTTGCCGATGCCCGGCAGGACAACTCGCAGGATTCCCAGGTCGATTTCAACGGCAACACCGTGGACGCCAAGGCCCTCCAGGCCGAAATCCGCAGGCGCACGGTCGGCTGGATCGTCGGCACTTCCGTGGCCTTCGAAATTGTGGTGCTCGCTCTGGCCGCATGGCTATTCTGCCGCCGCGATTATTGACTCCGGTCGATAACGGCATCCCCGCCGTGCAAATAAAAATGAGCCAATCAATTTATCTCACTCGTGCCGATACTACTTTTGTAGTCTCAGGGGGTGGACGGAGATATCTTCGGCTTCAATTGAAGCCTGAAAGCGAGGGCGGCCATGAGCGAACCGGTAGACATGGTGAACACGATTACCCAATTCCTTCGAGAAAGCAGTCTCGGGGCCAGCCAGTTGAGTTTCACCGATCGGCAGGTGATTTTTAAGCCGAGCGATCCGGCCGTCAATTTCTTTATCATCGACTCCGGTCAGGTTCGCGTGTTTCAGCCCGTGCCGGGAGACGGGCTGCGGCTGCTGACCATACTTGGGACGGATGAATGCTTCGGGTTCTCGGCCCTCGGAAGGCTGCCGGTCTACGACAAGCTCACCATGTCGGTCGGCAACACCGTGCTGCGCGCCATTCCCGCCGACCGCTTACGCCAGGCATTGCTCGCCCGCGGCGATTTGACCATGCAGTTCATCGAATCCATGGCCCGCCATCTCTTTGACGCCTGGTCCGAGAGGAGCAGTTTCGCATTCCAGGATTGCCGGCTCCGGTTGATCCGGACCCTGTTGCGCTTCCGCAATTCTCCGGCCGCGCGATTGGTGCCCGGCGGCGTCGAGCTGCGAATCACCCATGCCCAACTTGCCGAGGCCGTCGGCGCCGCAC
>JBEKXM010000187.1:0-8195 GCA_049512115.1 Tepidisphaeraceae bacterium
GTCGAATGTTTCCTTTTGGCTTTCGGCGCTCGCCCAGTTTCTGGGCTGGAAGGGGCGCAGCGGCGAGGCCGTTGACCTCTATCGCCAAACGCTCGACGTTCTCAAGACCGCTCGCGGTCCCGATTGCGCCGAGACCTGCGTCGTCGCCAATGAATTGGGCCGCCTTCTTCGCCGTTTGGGACGGGAAAGGGAGGCCTGCCTGATTGGCCATGAATTGCGCGTCGGGCCTCTGCTGGCCAGGACCGACCAGGGCAGCCTGGCCGTCCTTCGCGACGTCGCATACGACGCCTTCTCAGCCGGATGTTTTGCCGAGGCCCAGGCCATTTACCGGCATCTGCTGGTCCGCAACTTCGACCCGGTCGGAACGCATTGCCACCTGGCTCGCGCCCTGCTCGCACTCGGGCGCGACGCCGACGCCGCCGCGGAAGTGAACATCGCCTGGCAGGGCCGCCCCGGAGCCGAGCCTTACGTCGTCGCCCGAATCCTTTTCTTCCAGGCGCTGCTCGCCACCCTTGCCGCTCAGGACGCCCAAACGCCCCTCACAATGCTCAAGGAGCTCCTCCAGCAAAACCCGCGGGCAACGCATGCATGGCTTATGAAGCCCGTTCTGGACCAGCTTCAACCGAGGTTGACTCCCCAATCGCACGAATTCTTCACCCGGTTGGCGGGAGAAATGTCCGGCAGTTCGACCGAATGAACGTCTTCCATGAGTAAGCCCATGTCACCCGAATCGCTACTCACCGAATTGCGCGGCCGCGGCATTCGCGTCGAGCATCCCGACGGCGATACCGTCATTCTCCGCCACTTGCCCCTCCGCGGATTCAACAAGCCCGCCACCAATCTCCTTCTCAAGCGGCCGGGCGCCGATCGGCAGTTCGTCGCCCTCGTCGATCAGGACCTGGAATATCTCGGCTCCGAAAATTCCATCAAGGCCGCCTTCGCCCAGGCCCCGGTGCAGGGCGGCTGGCGACCCCTGGTCGTCGAGGTGAGCCCGCAGCTCGATGTCGCCATCGGCCGCGCCCTGCGCATCATCGGCTTCCCCTTCTCGCCCCCGCGCGATCCACCCGCCCGCAAACCCCCGCCGCGCACCGCCGCCGGCCGCATTCTTTCACGCTTCGGCCGCCCGATCTGCTGCGATGAATCTCACTCGACCATCGGCCGGCAAGAGCAGATCGAACAGATTCTCTCCTGCCTGCGCCGGCGCGAGCCCTGCCTGCCGCTGATCGTCGGCCCATCCGGCGCCGGCAAGACCAACCTCCTGTTGGGCCTTTTCCGCCAGTGGTCACGCTCCTCACCCGCCGCCATCCTCAACCTGGACCTCATCGGCTTCGTTTCCTCCATCCCCGTTCAAGAGCGGGCCAAATTTTTCGGCGAACTGCTCGACGAACTGATCGAGTCCGAGTCCGTCGCCGCCATCGAGCATATTGAGTTGGCCTGCCACGAAATCCACTGCGGCCCCTTGCTCCTGAGCCAGTCGCTGGATCGCGGCGCTCGCCTGATCGGAACGACTACCCGGATTTGGCTGCGGTATTTCAAGGCCGATCCGCTGGCGCGACGCGTTCATCTCGTGGAATTGACCGCCCTGACGCAGGAAGCCCTGGTTGCGATTCTGCTCGAGAAACGGCGGGCGTATGCGGTCGAAATCGACGCTCTCTGTGCCAACGTCGCCGTGAGGGCGTCCAGCGCCCTGCCCGGCGAATATCCCGCCAAGGCGATTTCCCTGCTGGACGCCGCCGCCGCACGGGCCGCCGTCAGCGGGGCCAAGCTCCTTGCCCCCGACGACATCTACGCCACCGCCGACCGGGCTCGCCCGGTCCCCGACCCCGAGGATTCGGATTAGCGGCCAATTCGGGAGATCTTCCCATGCCCGATACAGACCAGCAGACTCTGGAACACGCCATAAGCCTTCGCGAAGCGGGACGTCTCGATGAGTCGCGCTGCATTCTGGAGAGCCTGGTTGCCCAGCGGACTCGTGCTCATGGACGCAAGGAATTCGACACCCAATGCGCGATGAGTCAGTTGGGCAGAACCCTGCGAGCGATGGGCCGCGCCGACGAAGCCGCCGCCTTGCATTGGGAGGTCCTGGCAACACGCCTGGAGCTTTATGGCCGCCGTAGCGAGTTCACCATCAACAGTGCCGGCATCCTCTCCGAGACGCTCCGGAATTTTCTGCACGACGATTACCTGGCCGCCGCCGTCGAAAATTGGTCCGCCGGCCCCGAATCCCCCGGCGAAACGATTGGCGTTGGTCAGTCCCTGACGGGTGGCCAACTGCAACAGGCGATTCGCCAACGCCAGGCCGCGGCGGGCCAAAATATCGCCAGATTGGTGGACGGGTATTTGCAACTCCCCTCAAGCGAGCGCCATTTCCAAGCGACTGAGTTAACCGTCTGATCACCGCCCCATCAACGCCTTCAGGCTCCTCCGCCAAGCCTCGCTGATGCTTGCTCGCGATTTGTCCTGAGCTTCATCATCCGCCCGGCGGCTCACGAGTTTCATCGCCATGGTGCCGAGCCGGGAATCGGCCACCGGGCGAAAGATCAGGTTCTTCGCGGCCAGTTCGGCTACTGCCAACTCGCTGACCAACCCCACTCCAAGCCCGGCGCGGACGTAATCCAGGATCGTCAGCCACCCGCCGATTTCGATGCGGTATTCGATTTTGTTCGCCCAGCTTTGGCGGTGAATGAGCGGATCGAGAATTTTCCGGGTGTGGGAATCCGGCTCGGGGAGGATCAGCGGGAACTCAGCCAGGGCCGACAGCGGCAGCGGTTTGTGCCGCGAAAGTCTTTTGAATTTGGCGGACCACGGGCTGCTTTTGGCGCAGGCCAGGCAGTATCCGAATCGGCCGATGGGTTCGATGCGCAGGCGCGTGCCGCGGGCCAGTTCCTTGATCTCATCATTGTCGCGGCCGATCAGGGCCATGTCGATGGCGCCGCCGGCGACGCCGGCGATGCGCTGCTCCGCCCGCATGGTCGAAACGCGAATCTGGGCATCCGGATGCGTTCTGCGGAAATCTTGCAGCGCCCGGCGTATGAGGAACGACCCGGCCGTCTGCCCGCACGCAAAACGCAGAACGCTGGTCGGCGCCGGCGGCGATTCGTTGGTGTAGCCATGCAGCTTGTGATAGCGGTACAGCAGATCCTGAACGACCGGCAGAACCCGCCGCCCCTCATCGGTCAGCAGCCAGGTCTTTCCCACCCGACGCAGCCAGGGCCTTTTGAGAATCCCGTTGACGTGTTGGAGGAACGCCAGCCGCTTGGACATGCTCGGCTGGTTGATGTCCAGCGCCCGCGCCGCCTGCGCCGCATCGCCGTCGAGCCGGATCACCGTCACGAACGTTTCCAGCAGATCGATCGAAAGCTGTGCCATCGGTCGCAAACTTATGCCCTCACGTTATGGGACGCGCCGCAAGCCGTCACGGCCAGAAATGACATCGGCGCGATCGGCGGTAGCCCTCCAGTGGGGATGAATCCAGCGGGCTCAACCGCATCGATATCCCCTCTTGCCGTGACATCTGTTAAGATACCGTTAAGATATTGCACGCAGATGACGATCCAAGCCTTGGTTCTATCGTCGCGCGCCCCTCAACAACGCCGACAAGATCCGGGCGGGAAGCGAGACCGATGGTCAGGAAACAAAACGATCTGGCCGGGGGCGAATATCTCACCTACCACTTTCTACGAAAGTTCGCGCTGGCGTTTCCCGTTGTCGATCGGCGGATGCGTCTGGCTGCTCTCCGCAGGTTTCCGTTTTACAGTTTCAAGCGCCGCGTTTTCCGCCGGACGCTTCAAATCGCGATTTTCCTGAATCTCGATCTGTTCTTGTCCCGCCGGTCCAGGATTCCGCATCCGCTCATGAAAACCCTGGACTTCTCCGCATGGATGGATCGCCTGAAGGACAACCTGCACCGATCGGATCTCTTCCCCGTGATTCACGCCCCCGTTCAAGCCAAGCGCAATCGTTTATACGTGCATCTGCTGGATAGCCATGGCGAGCCGATCGCCTTCGCCAAGCTCGCGCTGGACGAGCTCAACAACACGCAACTGTTGCACGAAACGGAAATGGTGTCGCTACTGAACGCGAATCCTCCGGGACGCTTCCGGGTGCCGGCGCTGCTTGGCCAGGGTCTGTTCCAGGGCCATCGCTATATCGTCCTTGAACCCCTGCCCGACGGCGCTCGCGCCGCTTCGATGAACTGGGACATGCTTCGCGGTCATCTTCAGGAACTGGCCGACATGGAGCCACGCGTCCTGGACGAGCGTGAGATCCGTGCCACCAAGTGGTGGCAGGGTTTCAGCGAAATCGCCGGCGGGCTTTCCCCCCAATTTGTCGAGGAACTCCGAAGTCTCATCTGCGACGTTCTGCCGGTCGGGCACGTTCATGGCGATCCCGGCGTCAACAACCTCGTCCGCGTCGCCGGCAAACTTTGGATCCTCGACTGGGAGGGAAGCTCCAACGTCGGCCCCCGTCGAACCGACGAAATCGCTCATTATCTTTCGTCCCACCAACGTCGCATCATTCGCTATCCAAGGCTGGCCATTTATGCTTTTGCCGACGCCTTTCTGGACCGCGGCTCCGTGGCGGATCGGCGGGACGTGATGGCGGCTCTGGCGTTCCTCGCCGCCCGCCGGCAGCAGCCCGCCTGGCAAATCATTCGGCATTGGGACCAGATCAGCAAGGTCCGTCATGCCGCTCGCGATGCCACCCTTCAACCAGCCCCTCCCAGCAAGGCTTCGGTCAATCTGGCGATCATTTCCGATGAGCCGACTCCACAGCGGGCGCCTCTGCTCAATCGCATCGCCCGCGAACTTACCGAGTGTACCGTCCATAATATATTCACCCACGGCATCTCTAATCCGGGCATGCCCTGGGAAATGGGTATCCACCCGCATCTCAATCCCGTCTTCTTCCCCTCCGTGCATCTCCATTCCACCCGGCATCTCAGCGGGCGGTCGTTGCCCCTGTTCAGGAAAATCCGCGACTACTTGATCGACAACGATGTGCGGCTGATCATCCTCAACGGCTGCGGTGACCTCGCCCACCTCTTGCTCATTCGCTGGGCGCGCAAGCGCGGCGTTTACGTTCTGCTGGCAGGCGACGACAACGTCTTCAGCCCCGCCCGCGGACCGTGGTTCGCCAGGCTGGCCAAGCGATGCTATTACCATTGGGTTTTGGCGAATGTCGCCGGCCTGATGCCCATGGGAACTTGCGGCAAAGCGTATTTTCGCCTGCTCCGCGATCACGATCTCCCCGAGTTTCTCTTCCCCTATGAGCCCGACTATTCCGCGCTGAGTCAAGTCCATGACCTTCACGTTGAGGAATTTCTCGAAACGTACCGCCTCACGCCCGGACGCAATCGCTTTCTGTTTTGCGGGCGCCTGGAACCTTCCGCATGCCTCGACGTGCTGATCGACGCGTTTGTTTCAATCGCCCCCAGCCTGCCCGACTGGGACTTGCTCATCGTGGGCCAGGGCCAGCTTCGCCGCGATTTGCAGGCCCGTGTTCCCGTTGAGCTTTCCTCGCGGATTCGGTTCATCGGCCACGTGAGTGCGGACTGCATGCCCTCGTGCTACCGCGCCTGCGACGTCCTGGTCGATCCCAGCGACGATGAACCGTGGGGGATGCAGATCAACGAAGCCGTCGCCTGTGGCCTGGCGGTGATCGCTTCGTCGGTGATTGGGTCCGCCGTCGAATTGATCCGGCATCGGGACAACGGGCTGTTGGTTACTCCGCGCAGCGTCGAGGCGCTCGCCCAGGCCATGCGCCAACTCGCCGACGGTGATACGCTCTGCCGGATGCGCGCCGCCTCCGCCAATGCTCTGCGAATCTGGCTCAATGTCGGGGATCCGTTGAACGGAATACGCAAAGCGCTGAACCACTTCTATCTCCTGTCCTATCAGGAAACGGCCCAGATAAACGCCCCGGCATTTTTGGAGGTTATCCACAAGCCCCACCAGGATTCGCCCGCATCTTCGATCGCCGTTTCCTGAACCCCGCCGTCTTCATTTCAGACTTGCAATGTATAACTGATTGACGCACAGCGGCCCCAGCAGCCGCGATTTTGCCGCCCGCTCTTCCCACCGCAGCGTTTTTTCGTACCCCGCCAGCCGAATCGCTTTGGCGCTGTAAAATCCGCTCGGAACGACCCGATTCAGCCGCAGACCCACCGCCTCAAGCAACGGCCGCAACTGGCCCGTAGTCAGATAATTCCCTCTGGTCCTGCGCCCTTTCCCCATCTGCTTCAGTTGGTAATACGGCCACATCAACAATTTGTGACTCCACAAATTGCCGTGGTTATTGAAAACCAGCAAACTCTGCCCGTCCCGCAGTCGCGCGGCCAGCGCCTTCATCGCCCCCAGCCGCAGCGAAGCGTCCGCATTCAAAAAAAATCGAAACGCCGTGATCAGGTCGTACTTGCCTTCCACCGGAACTTCCGCCGACACGATGTCGGCGCAGACGATTTTCGCCCGTTTCACCTTCTTGGCGGCGATCTCGCACATCGCCTGCGAGATTTCAATGCCCGTCACGGCATCCACCTCGTCCTCGATGAATGCCGTGATTCTTCCCGTCCCCGAAGCGAAATCCAGCGCCTCAATGCGCGGCTTCACGCGCCGCAAATCCGAAATAATCGCCCTAAGCTGTTCCCGTTCGATATGCCACAGCAGATCCGAATACGTGCCGGCGGCATACTCGCCGCTCTCATATTTCCGAGCGGCGTCGCTTTCCTGGAAATGGGTCGAATAGCTTTCCGCCACGATATTGGATTTGAACGCCCACGGCGCTGCCGTGGGTCTTCTATCGCCGTCGTGCTAACTCTTCCCCTGCTCCGCCGCAACCTGCGTCAGAATCGTCAACTTATTATCCCTCATCTGTGCCACGCCCCCCTCGATCCGAAAAAATCTTTTTTGTCCCGATGCCAGGTCCAGCCGCAGCGGACCCTTACCCAGCTTGGCCAACAACGGCGCCCGGTCGGTAAGAATTCCCAGCAGCCCATCCGACGCGGGGATGATCGCCTGCGTCAGCGATTCGTCCAGAACCTGTTGTTCCGGCGTCACAACCACACATGAAAACGCCATTCCGTACTCCGATTTCCCGTTTCTTTCGCGGCGGGCAGTTTAAGATGTCCATCCCTCTCCGGTCAATCTTCCGCCCGTCTCCGCAAGGCCGCCCGCTTCGTCGTTATTTCGGCAATCGCTGACGTATTTCATCCGTGCGTCTGGGCGAAGATCTCCGCATAGCCGTCACTTCGGACCTTCCACCAGATATGTCGCTTCGTCTCCATGCACAAAAAACATCGAATTGTGCCGATTTAATGTTAACCTCAACCGTGAAAATATCTTATAGTAAATACAATATTGAACAATTGTTCAATTTATGTAACTATTGTCGCGCAAATCCGCGAATTTTATTGTTGTCCAAATCAAAACGCGCGGTATATTCATTTTGACCATATTCGGGCATCTGTCGCTTCGGAAGAACGAGGATTTTCGCGAGAGGAGAAAACATGCTGGCCAGTGGGAAATCAAGGAATCCGCAATCAGCGTCCCGAGTTTTGCGTTCGGCATCCGCATTCGCCGCCGCGGCTTTGGCTGTCTCGAACTCGGCGCAGGCAGCGCTTTACTACTGGAGCGGCGATCAAGCCAGCGGTGGATCCGTCTCCAATCCCATCAGCGGTACCTGGTCGTCGTCCACCACCGCCAACTGGTATCAGGATGCCGCCGGCACGACCACTTGGGGCGTCGGCGTCAACCCTGCCTCCTCGACTTCCACTCAAGTCCAATTCGGCGGGGCTTCCGGGTCCGCCGCATACACCGTGAGCGCCAATAGCGCCGTCACGATCAATAATATTATCTTGGATGACTTGGCTTCAGTTACCGATACTCTCAACTTCACGTTGACTGGCTCGGCCAAGCTTGCCATGTCCACCGGGACCGTCGGGGCGGGCATCGTGCAGAGCGGCAGCGCCAATTGGAGCATCCTCAACGGCGGAGCAGCCAACGCCCCCATCCGCTTCAACAATAGCGCCAGCATTTCCGGCGCCGGTAGCGGAAATATCGATCTGGCGACCCCTCTGGCCAACAACGGCAGCGCCGTGAATTTCAGCATCAACGAAACCGGCGGCTCCACCATCACGCTCCCCGCCTCCAATACCAGCGTCGGCGGCAGCGGAAAAACTTTCACCCTCACCAATGGGA
>JBEKXM010000188.1:0-8187 GCA_049512115.1 Tepidisphaeraceae bacterium
CCCGTTCATGATCAACGCGATCGACGCGATGAAGAAATTTCCCATGTCCAGCGATTACGTGACCTATGCCCGGGCGCTGCGGGCGACGGCGCTGGCGCTGAACGACCGGCCGCAGGACCATGCGATGATCCGGGAAGACGTGGACTGGCTTTTGAAGTCGCAGGAGGCCGGCGAATTCACTTACAACAACGAATTTCCGCGCGGGACGCAGTTTTCGTTCTGGGACAATTCCAATTCTCAGTATGGCCTGCTGGGGGTGTGGTCGGGAGCGGAAGTGGGAATCCAGGTTCCCTCGGAATTCTGGCGCGACGTGCGGGCCCATTGGACGAAATACCAGCTCGCCGACGGCGAATGGTGCTATCGTGCGGACCAGACCGATCCGAGCCGGTCGATGACGTTGGCGGGGATCGCGTCGCTGTTCGTGGCGCAGGATTATCTGGATGGGCAGGAGTTTGGAGACAAGGTGGGCCGCCCGCCGTTCAGCCCGGCGCTGGCCAAAGCCCTGAAATGGCTGGAATCGGGGGACAACAGCGTCATCGCCCTGCCGACGTCGGCGGATTTTTATACGTATTACGCGCTCTATGGCCTGGAGCGGACGGGGCTGGCGTCGGGATTCAAATATTACGGCTCGAATGACTGGTATCGGGAGGGGGCGGCGGACATCATGTCGGCGCAGACGGCCGACGGCTCGTGGGGAAAATCCGGCGAGCCGTTCGACACCGTCGTCGATACGTCGTTTTCACTGCTGTTCCTGGCCCGAGGGCGGCATCCGATCCTGATGAACAAGCTGCGATACGACGGCAATTGGGCCAATCGCCCGCGCGACGTAGCCAACCTGGCGCGCTTCGCCAGCGCGGAACTGGAGCGGCCGTTGAACTGGCAGGTCGTGCCGCTCGACCATGACTGGCTCGACTGGACCGACAGCCCGATTCTTTACCTGGCCGGCGATACGCCGCCGGCTCTCAGCGACGACGACAAGGGGAAAATCAAGCGGTACGTGGAAAACGGCGGAATGCTGCTGACCCAGGCGGATGCAGGAGAAGCGCGGTTCTCGCAATTCGTGGAGAAGCTGGGGAAGGAGCTTTTTCCGCAATATTCGTGGATCGACTTGCCGGCGGATCACGTGCTGTTCTCGGTGTCGTACCGCCTCCCGGCCCCGCCCAAAATCCGCGCCATCACCAATGGGTCGCGCATCCTGATGATGCACTGGCCGACGGACGTGACGAAATATTGGCAGCTTCGGCAGGATCGCGCCGCGCGAGCGATGTTCGAGCTGGGGGTGAATCTTTCGCTGTATGCGGCGGGAAAGAGCGAGCTGAAAAACCGCTTGGAGTCGGATTTCGTCGCGATGCCCGCCGGCGAGCCGGCGGCATCCATCGCGCTGGCACGCATCGGCTATAACGGGAACTGGGACCCGGAACCGGCGGCATGGCCGCGGGCACGCAGATGGTTCCGCCAACAGACCAGCCTCGATATCGATCCGCAGCCCATCGCCATGGAAAACCTCGGCGCTTGCAAGGCCCCCATCGCCCATCTCATCGGAACCAACAAGCTGAATCTCGACGAGGCACAGATTCGATCGGTGAAGAAATACGTGGAGGGCGGCGGCGTGCTGGTGATCGAGCCCTGCGGGAGGCCGGATGAATTCCTCCAAAGCGTGCACGACGATCTTCTGCTGCGAATGTACCCGGCCGCCCGGGTCGAGCCGGTGGGCCAATCGAATCCCCTGGTCACCGCCAGCGGAAACGGAATGACCGACGTTTCGCATCCGGAGGTTCGGCAGTTTGTCCGCTCCTATACGGACGTGACGGACTGGCGGCCCATGATGGTGAAGGCGGGCCAGGGCCGGATCATCATTTTGCCGCTGGACATGACCAGCGGATTGCTGGGAACCGATGCCTGGGGAATCGCCGGGTATCAGTCGGATTATGCCCTGCAATTGATGAAGAACTTGGTGCTGTGGGCCTGGGATGGGGCGCCAGACGCAACTTAATGGGAAAATAGTCAAGTTATCCTCCGGCTGCGTCCGATTCTTTGTTAACTTGTTTACAGAGTTAGCTTCTTTACAGATGGAATCTAAATGTCTGATGCAGCAAATCTTGTCGAAGAGCTGGCGCGGCATATCGAACGGGCAGAGGAACTGGATTCCAGTGAACTCGTGGAAATTTATGCCCGGATCGAGCGCCTGCGCGAGAGCCTGAAAGCGGAGGCCGCCGGGGAGGGCCAAGACGCGCGGGCGGCAAAGAGCGCCGACTTGCTGATCGAGAAAATCATACTGGGATGCGTGGGGAACACCTCGGCGGCACTTGGCGATCTCGGCCAAATCGTCGCGACAGTGCATGAATCGTCGCCGGGGAAATAGCACCTCTGGAATTCGAAGACCGCTGGACGGCAATCCCGCCGCTTTGGGGGGAAGATTTCACGTTTACGTTCGCAGTCGGGGGTTCATTGCCCCATCGCCTGTTTGTACATCGGATCCAGGGGCTCTTCGTTAATGGTGCCGTCGCCGTCGCAGCGTAGGGTGATCGTGTAGACGTGGCCGGGGTTGAATTGGCCGTAGAGTCCTTCGCCATTCATTCCGCGGATTCCGCGGACGTCGCGGGCATCGCGGTCGTTGTACAGCTTCCAGAAATTGTTCCACAAGTCCTGCTGGAAACTTGAGACCTGCGGGTCCAATCCGCGATAGACGTCGGGGATGGAACCGGGCAGGTCGATGGGGAATCCGGCGTCGGGGGCCTGATCGGCGCCGTAAACGCGGATGAAGAGCAAGATAGCCTGGCCGCGGAAGGGGTCGCCCTCCTCGACGTACTGATCCTTGAACTTGATGACCTGGGCGTCGAAGTGGGCTTCGTTGCCGTTGATGGTGAATTGTTTGGCCGCCAGCGCCGTGCCGTCGGGGGCGCTTTCCTGGAACAGCAGCGTCGTCTTCACTTTATCGCCGACGGTTTTCTGGTCGGTGACCAGGATCCTGGCGACGCGGCGGTCGGTTTCGAGGCGTTGGCGAATCTGCTGAAGCTGCTGATTCTTCTGCTGGAGCTGCTCGATCTGCCGCTGGGCGGCGTTGTGAGTGTAATAGTAAAACAGACCTCCCGATCCGGCGAGAACCAGAAGCGTAAGAAACAAGGTTTTGGCCAGTGCGCGCACCATAAGCCTTCGGTAAAAGATTATCGGTCCAAAACGGGGTGCGGGAAGAAGAAATTTTCGGGGGATTCGCCGCGGGGAAGCGGGCCAGGTCAAGCGACGCGTGTCAACGATTTGACTGTTTCATAAAGGGCGTCGGGCGCGAGATCGGCTCCATTGGGCCAAAAGACCGCTCCGAACTCGTCGATCCGAACTTGCTGGAAGAATGCGGGATCCTTCAGGGGCTCGAATACGGGACCGAAAAGCCGATCCTTCAACGACACAACTCCCCGCGTGCCGTCAGAAAAGACGATCTCCAACGTCCACTCCGCCTGAGCTTTGACGGAAACAATTCGATTCATGGAGACTACTCCAGCGGCGAAACGGGATTGAGCGGTCGGTGATTCTCGGCCAAATTCCAGTTCGCCATCAATTCCTCGCGGTGTTCCGCGGCCCATTCCAAAGCCAAAGCGGCAACTCGGCGCGGAAGATGTCCATGACGCATCCGCAACGTCTCAATGTCAATAGTCGCGGCGTGTTCACCATAGTATACGTGAAAATGGGGCGGGGCGTGGTCATCGAAATACATGCGAATCGTAATTCCGAAAAACACGCTTATCGTTGGCATTTAGGCCATTATAGCGAATAGCGGAATCAAGCCCGAGAAATCCGAGCCTGCTCCTGGCGCTTACGGCGGGGAATGGGGCAAAGTGTTGTCCGTGTCGGCCGGCGGCTCGCTCGGGGCCGACAGATCGGGGCGGTTCCAGATGTGGCCCAGGGTCTGGATGTCGGTGGGAACGATTTCAAGCGTCGTGGTCTGGTCTCCCACCGGGAGGGTGCCGGTGCTGCCGAGGAATTTGCCGTCGATGCTCAGGTAATAGGTGGTCACGGGTCCATCGAGGGTGATTTTGTCGGTGATGGGGACGGCGTCGAACTCCTGGCCGCGGAACTTGACGTGGCGGATCGGCAAGACCTCCACATAGCGTGCCATGACGTTTCCAATGGCGGCGGCCGGAGAGTTGTCCGGAGTATTGGGCACGAAGATGGCGAACATGTAGCTCTTGGGCTTGAGCGGGAGAATTTCCGGAAGGAGAAAGCTGAAGGCCTGGGGGACGTAAAACACGGGGACGTCGAGATGGAAGGGATTGAGCTGGGTGGTCTGGTGGGTGGTGTTGACTTCGAGGTTTCGGCGGCTCTCGATGTCGACATTCCCCTGCCCGAGCGGCCCGCCGCGCAGGGCGTTGTTTTCACTTTCTTCGGGCAGGAGCGAGCCGTCGGGGGTTGGGCGCGGTTGAATCTCGAAGGCCTTGGTCTGTTCGTCGCTGACGCCGACCTGCGAGTAACTGTCGATCAACCGCCCGCGCTCATCGGTGCAGCGGGCGGCGGTCTTCCAGTGCTCGTGCTTGCGGTCGGCGGAACTGAACATCCAGGTTTCGGTGTCCCAAAGCGCTTGCCCTCGCGAGCCAAGGGCTTGCCCTGGCGACTGCTGCGATGGCGCCGACGACAGGTGCGAGCGCATGCCGATCTTCAGGATCGAGCTTTCGGGGGATTTTGTATTCGGTTCAAATTCCTCGACGACGTGCTGGTAACCGACGTCCTGGCCGTCCTTGATGATCCGCCGATACTGCTCGGAGACCAGGGCGGACCTGACCATGGCGGAATTGTCGGCGTTCCACAGCACGAACAGGCCCATGGTGCCGTAAAGCGACTGTCGCTGGAAATCCACCAGGTTGGTCCGGTCCAGCAAAACGATCGAATCGACGACTTGGCCGAAGGTGTCGTAGGCGAGCTTTTCGGCGGGGTTGACGACGTCGTTGGCTTCGAGCTGCGGCTTGCCGGGGCCGGTCAAATCCAGGAAGTAATAGAGCCTGTCGTCGGCATTGGGGGCCTCGACGATGGCCTGCTGGGTGAATCGGCGCTCGTGGGCGGCGGTCTCATACCGGACGGCGAGGATCCCCACACGGACGCGGCCGACGTTGATGACTTCATCGCGGAGCACCTCGACGTCGGGCGATTGCCGCTTCATGTTGGCCAGCGTGATCTCCATCACGCCATCCTGCTCGGTTCCGAACTGGTCCTTGTGCACCGACAGGGACAACGATCGCTGGAGACGGACGCTCCAGACCTTGAGTTGCCAGTTGTAATCGTCGCGATCGAATTCGACGATGGAATCGGGCGCGGTCTTGTCGATGCGGGTGCAATTCTGGGGCGGTCGGAATTCGATGCCGTGAAGGTGGCTGGTGAATTTCGCGCCGAGGAGGTCCGTTTTATGACCTGACGGCTGGGTGGAAGGCGTCGGCCCGGCCGGCGCGGTCTGCGCCCGGGCGATCAGCGGGACGGTAAAAACCACCAGGGAAATCCCTGCGAACCAGCGCATGCCAAGCATTCATCCATCGTCGGTTACCGTGGCTGGATCGTCAAGCGGCGATCGCCGGCGAAGGCGGCGTCAACCTCGGCCTGGCTGCTGGGGCGAAGGTGCAAATCGCCGGCGAAATCCGCGTGGTCCAGCGTCGCGTTTGGTTGGAAATACCATCGGCTCAGCGAGCCGGCGCCGTTGACCTGGGCTTCAACGCAACGAAGCCCCTGCCGGTCATCGACGCGGCTGGCCAGGAGGAGCAACGGGGAGGGGAACAACTCGGCCTCGACGGCGGGAAAGCGGTCGGTCCAAAATGCGGTCGGCGTCGCGTTCACGCGCGCCAGCAGGCCGGGCAGATACCGGCTGAGGACAAACGCGTTGGGATTGAAGCGGAGGTTGCTGGGCGCCTCGCTCCCGCCGCGGTCGCGGACAATGGTGGTGATCCAGTCGGAGACGTTCGTGGTTTGCTCGAACAAAGGAAGCAGGGGGTCGTCGAGATTGGATTGGGCATCCGCGCGTTTCATGCTGGCCCACGGCCCGGAGTCGCCGCGGGTCCCCCATTGCTGGAGGACGGCGGTGGCGGTGGCGTTCCAGTTTCGCCGGACGGTGTAACGGAAGAGGTATTTGCCGTCGTGATCGGAGAATTCGTGCGTGAATCCGATCGGGACGGCGCCGCGCGTCCAGGTCCACCAGGCGTCGGCCGGCGCCTGCGGCGCTACCTGCGCTTGCGGCGTTGCCGACGGGACCAACGCGGCGCCCGCCCGCAATGCCGCAACCAGGGACGGCGATTTGCCGACGTGAACGTTGGCGGAAAGCTCGTCCCAGAGGTGGTCCAAATCCGCGGTCCCGGCGGGGGGTTCGGCCGAGAGCACGACGATCACGCCCCAGCCGCCATCGCCCGCGATCAGATGAGCGATTCTGCGAGGCGCGGCGGCGTCGTTGGCCGGGTCGCGCGGAGTGAGGGTCCAGTGATTCGGTTCGTGAGCCGCCTCCTGGGCGTCAATCCAGACATCCGCCAGCGCCGGGTTGAGCGCGTCAAGCTGCTCGCGCGCCGCCAGTCCCGCCAGGAGAGAGGGTGTCGGCTGGTGTTCGGGAATGGCGACGGGAAGGAACTCGGCGGAGATCCAGCCGCCCTCGTCGGTAATGGCCGCCGCCAGGCGCTCGCTCCGAAGCGGATCGGACTGGGGATAGACGCGCAGGTCGGTTGGAATGGTCACCGTGACGTTCGCCGCCAGTTGAACGGGCGCGCCGTCGGTGGGGCGCGTGGTGGAGATGCGGACGTGATCGAGGATCTGGCGATAAACGCGTTGATCGGCTGCGTCGAAAGGGGCGTTTTTATCCAGGCGGATCATGATCCCCTCATCGTCGGGAAGCACCACTGCGCAGCAACGGGAGAATTGCAGTTCGCCGCCGGCGTCCAGGGGGCCGCGTTCCGCCATCCAGTGGGTGCTTTGTCCGGGCCAATGGTCGATGTTGACGCCCTCGAATTCGCCGCCGCCGCGGTTGCCGGGCGGGGACTCGGCGCGAAGGATGAATTCGGCGGGCGGAATCGGATGCGGGACGCGCCGGCGGGAAATGATCAGGGTGCGCGTGACGCCGGCGGCGGAATCGGTGGCGACGTGGGCGGAGCCATCGCCTTCGGCCTGCCGGGTCCAATTTTTCCAGCCGGCCGGAAGGCTGAAGCTCAGCGGCCCGTCGGTGATGGGAGGGGACAGCTCGACGATCTGTCCGAGCCGGAGATGGTGATCCAGCATCGCCGCCACCACGACGGTCGCGCCGAGAACAATCCACATGACCATCTGCACGAGCAGTGGTCGCCAGCGGGGAAAATACCGGGCGAGGGGCATGGGGACATTGTAACGTCCCGACCAATCAATGAACCAGTTCGATCTGGAATTGGGTGATGGTGGCGTGGAAGCCGCCCTGGTTGTTGCTCCATTCGTGGCCGTCCATCGTGCCGAGGAACAGGGTGGTGGCGTTGGCGGGCACGACGAGGGTTTGCTGGACGCCCGAGGTGGTTTGGCCGTCGCCGACGTAGAACGATTGCCGAAGGTCCGGTTCAAGGGAGGTGTAATCGCGGGAAGTCTGGGTGCTGAAATCCAGGCCGGGGGGCGGATTGCCCTGGTGGTCAGGGGCGGTCCCGTTACTGGTGTTGAGGAAAACGCCGACGACGGAATTGATCGGAGTGGCGATGTTGGAGATTCCGTGTTCGGAACCGCCGGTGGTCACGCTGCCCTGGGGAAGATTCGGGTTGGCGGCGTCGTCGCTGTAGATGGCGTAGGAGCCGTTGTTGGAGCCGTCGGCATTATAAGAAATTCCGTTGCCGGGGGAGTTAAGATAGCCGGAGTTGGTCGCGACATCGCTTGAATCATGTGGAATCGAAACCTGAATGACCGATCCCGGCGTGACGGTTAAGTTGAATTCGGCTGGAGAGCCGTAGGGCTCGCCGCTGGCGTAGTCCGTGGATTGGACTTTCGACGAGTCGCTGTAGGTCGTCGAGGAAGTGTCCGCCTTGCTGGGGTTGGCGATGTCATACTTCCACGGGTGGTCGTTGTTTGCCTTCGGTTTGTTATATCCATCGTCCGGAACGCTACCCAGTGTGCCGGCGGGCTCGCCGGCGAGCCAGGGATTGCCGTGCGCCGAAACATAGACGGATTGGGGCGTCTGCACGGAAATGAGGGCGGCGACGGCGGTGGCTTTCACGTCGCAGG
>JBEKXM010000189.1:0-8121 GCA_049512115.1 Tepidisphaeraceae bacterium
GAAATCGAAATCGCAGGTCTGGTTTCCGCGAAGAAACACGGCGCCGTTTTTCCTCATGAAATGCTGGTCCTGCACGGCCTGGAGCAGGTCGGCATCCCGCAACAGATTCATGACCCTGGGGAGCAAACTCTCGCCGATCACGAAGCGCGGAAACTGCTGCTTTTCCACCACGAGCAACCGAAAGCCCTCGCGATGCAAGACCGAAGCCGCGATCGAACCGGCGGGCCCGGCCCCAATAATCAGCACGTCAACGTCGGTAGTCATGGAGTTCCTCTTGGGTTTGAGCGAAGCCGCACGACCGTCGTGCGGCGATGGGTCTGAAGGATACCGGGTTTTGGAGTTTGGCCCAACGTTTCGCGGCTTAGGCGACCGGCGTCGGAGAGAATCATGAGACGGTTGCCTGCGTTGACGCTGTTGAGCAGGACCAGCACCTGGCGTCGGCACGACATCGATCCCCAGCGTTATCTGACACAAATGCTGACGAACTTGTCGGCCTCTTCATCGTGACAGTCCAGCGGGCGAAGCGTTCAAACACCGCCGACTATTTCGGAAATCTCGGAAATTCGCGCTCGTACCATCTTGGCAGCGGCCCTGGAGGCGGCCCGTCATAATTAATCGGGTCCAGGTTAAGGCTTTCACCCTCTTTGATTGTCACAATGGGCGCATTGTCGTTCATGTTTGATGAGGTCTTCCCGCCCATTGAACGCATGGGGACGCTACCCCCGAAATTGATATTTGGATGCACTTCGTATTCGCCCGGACGCATGGGGCCCAGGTCAAAGTGCCCCTGATCGTCGGTGAGAGCACGCGGGAAATAGTACGACGCATCAATCCAGTCCCTGTTCACAGCCAGGACTTCAATTTTGGCGACGGGCTTGCCGTTCGCGTCCACGACCGTGCCGCGCATCCGGCCGCCAGCAGTCATGTGCAGCACGAACGATTTCTTATCGCCGGGATTGGGATTAAACTCCTCACTGATGGCGTTTGCCCAACGGCATTGCGGATCGTAGGCGATTACCGCGTAATCAGCCTCTTTTGTTCCTTTGGGCGGCCCAGCCGGCCCAGCGGGAAGATCGGGGAAGTTAATCGTGAATCGGCCTTGCTTGTCAGTCCGAGTGGCATAGCGCGAATCTCCTGTCCAAAGCCGGCCGATGTCCACGACGGCGCCGGCCACGAGTTCGCCGGTGGGCGAAAGCACTTGCCCGGTGACGCATACAGCGGGTTCGAAAACGACAGTCACCATCGGCATCCCAACCGCTAAATTCAATTGCAGCGGATCAATGCCGCGCGTATAGCCGCGTCGGCCGGAAGGATTCTGCTCGAGTATCCACCACCGACCAAAGCCGTCCGCCTGAACGCCGAATTGCGCCGGCCCTGGCATCAGCGTGTCCCACTTGGCCAGGCCTCGTGCGTCCGTCACGCGCTCGGTTCCCGCCTTGGCAGATATAACCCACGATGACTCTTCCTCCTGATAGAAATGGACGTCGGCAACAGGCTGTCCCGTGACGCTGCTAATCGCCAGCATCGTCAATTTCGCTCCGGCAGCCAGTTCGGATGGAATTGCCGTCGTTTGACCGCAGACGATTTGAACGTGCTCATAGCGGGCGACAAAGCCGGCCATCGAAGTCACGCGCACGTCATATTCCCCAGGCTCCAGGAGCAGATCGTAAACCCCCTGCGCATCCGCTTTTCCTGCGTAGGGAATCGAGTCGTCGATTGCCTCGTTGCCGTAGCGGGTTGACGCCTTGTGGGCGATCAGATCGATTTGCGCATTTGCCGCTGGCGAGCCGTCGGGGAGAGTCAGCTTGCCGGCCAAATGAGTTTTATTGTCGAGATGCACCGTGAATCCCTCACCTTGCGGCGCATTGTTGATCCACCGCGGAGAATAACCGGCTCGTTCAACCTGCAAGTACATGCCGCGGGGTTCTTCGGATTTGGGAAATCGAAACAGGCCGTCGGCGCCGGTCGTGACCGGCGGCGTGGAGGGCATCATTGCGAAGGCCGCGGGCCGCGGAAAAGAGACCACCGCTCCGGCGACAGGTTGCCCCTGCGGATCGACGACGACACCTGCGATCTCACCGGCGGCAACTGCACTTGGACCAGCGGATGTGTCGGCGCCGATTTCGTCGGGCGTGCCATTGGCCGTCAATTCCAGCTTGCTCCATCTGCCCCGCGGCAGTTTTCCGGTGGCTCGGATCGCCGTTCCGGCGGATTGGATCGTTACCTTCACCACGCTTTCCGACTGGCCCATCGCAAAGAGGGAGCCATCAACACCCACCCAGCCGCCATCCGAGCGGCTGCGCACTTGCGGCTGAGGACCCATGAACCAGAGCTGACCGTCGTCCATCACCACGAAGATGGAGTTGAGGTTGTCGATAGCGATCGGCTCGCCTGGCGGGGAAAGAACGCGGAGTGAAACCTCTTTCGCCGCCAAGGAGCGCACACCCGGGCGACGGATCGGGGCATTGACACCACTGGCCGACCTTTCTGCTGCCGGCTCTTCCGATTCAATGGCGTTCTGTGAAGGATTGGTTGAGGGGTTGCCATTCCAGACGGCCTGTCGAACCGCGCGGGCCTTGTCCACGCTGGCCAGAAGCCGAGCGCCGTATTCCGAGTCAAAGAACTCGCCCGCGGCCAGGGCAAAGAGCCGGCCCGTGTCCTTCAGTTGCGACAGCGTGAGATGCCGAGCCGGGGCCTGGGCGTTCAGTTCATAGATGATATCCAGAGCGCCAAATCGCATCGACACCCAGCCTGAAAAACGATAGGGGTTATGTACGCCCGCGTTCATGTTTGCCCGGAACACAGTTAGCTTATTTGTCGTGAATTGCCGGGTAATGATTCTCTGAAACGCCTCAATTAACGCGGGTCGCTCCGGCGGAAGTCCCCTCATTTCCACGCGCTGAAGGTGCTCGGATTCCCCCGATTGCAGGCTGTGCAACTCCAGCACCAGATCAATTCGCCCGCCCGCCAGAACCCGGCTTTGCAGCCAGTTCGCGTAGGCAACGGCCGTCGGATTCGCCCGGCGGGCCCGAAAGCTGCCAATAAAACTACCGTCGGAATGAGCCGTGCCGTCGGGATCCAGCATGGGGATGATGAAGAACACGCACTGGTCGCGCAGGGCCTTTGCCTTATCCGAATCACCCAGGAGAAATTCCATGCACCCCTGGCAGGCCCACATTCCATCGGGCTGGTAGGCTTGTTCGCCTCCACAAATGATTACGCCTGGTTTGGATGCTTGCGAGGCGTTGTCGGTTGCCCCAATCTGAACGATCCGTATCGGCCGGTCTTCGGGCGTCTTGCCGAGGTCGATCACTTTCGCCAGCGGATTGGCGGCGATGCTGTCGATGCACTTGGCGCTGTAATCGGGCGGATACGGAATGCGCCCGGCGATATAGACGGGGTCGAGATCAAACGTCTGCGTCATCTTGAAATGACGAGTATCAACCAGGGAAGAATCCTTGATGTAATGCCAGGTTTGCTGATCCGTGTTGGGATTTCGGATTCCCGGCCGGTCCGTGACGACGTCCACATCGAGCGGCCCGGTGGCGAAGGTCGCGGGATCACTTAGATCAGCGGCATCGCCGTAGACCGGAGTGAGCGTGCTCCATTTTTTCAGCGAGGCGCGGGCGGAAGACGGATTCAGCATGATTTCGATTGTCACGGTCTTTCCCGCGACGCCCTTCAGACGGAACATCCACCAGTCGAGCGGGCCGGGTTGGAGCGTTATGGTTACGTGGTTTGGAGAATCGACGACGGCATCGCCGGGCGTTCCGCAATCGAAATCGGAATCGACGGTAATTTCCGAAGCGACCGCCGGCGCCGGGGAAGTCGCCGGTGCGGTGGCGCCAGCGGCGGGCTGCTCGGCCGCCGATGCGTATCGGCCAATCCAAACGCCGCTGGAAATCAGGGCCATCAGCGCAATCGCCACCGCCACGAATTTCAGTTTTGGTATGAGCAACATTTGATTAACCTCCCATGCGATGTTAACCGCCCATGAGAAAAATGGAATCGAAACCGGCGAAAGCCCCAAATTTGTGTCGTTTTGGCGCGTTTTATGGCATCGCATCACAGGATACGCCCCGCCGAGCTTGACCGGTCCAACCCAACTTGCGAGAACCACGACTCTATGAAGATCAAGAAAGCCGTGGTGACGGCCGCCGGGCGGGGGCAGCGGGCTTTGCCGTTGCAGACGCTGGTGGATCGGGATGGGCAACCCAAGTCCGCCCTTCAGATCATCATCGAGGAAGCGCGCAGCGCCGAGGTGGATCAGATCGGCATCGTTATCTCGCCTGGGCAGGAGGAGGCCTACGCGGCCGCCGCCGGGCCGTATCGGCGGATGCTCGAGCTCATCGAGCAGCCTTCGCCGGTTGGGTATGCGCATGCGCTGTACTGCGCGCGGGATTTTGTGCGCGGCGAGCCCTTCCTGCACTTGGTGAGCGATCACCTGTACATCAGCACCGGTCCGCGGCGGTGCGCGCAGCAACTGGTTGAACTGGCCAAGGTGGAATCCTGCAGCGTCTCGGCCGTGCAGGCGACGCGGGAAAGTATGCTGCCATATTACGGCGCCGTCGGCGGCCGGCGCGTGGCGAAGCACAATCACGTTTATGAAATTGAGACGATCCTGGAGAAGCCCACCCCAACCGAGGCCGAGCAATCGCTGATTATTCCCGGGCTGAGGGCCGGGCATTATCTCTGCTTTTTCGGCATGCACGTGCTGACGCCCGGGGTGATGGAATTACTCGCCGAGGTGGTGAAGAAGGAGGCCGGGCTGCCGCTGGCGGCGGCGCTGGATGCGCTGGCGCGCAAGGAGCGCTATCTGGCCATCGAAGTGCAGGGGCATCGGCACAATATTGGAGTGAAGTATGGCCTGCTGATGGCGCAGCTGGCGCTGGCGCTGGATGGCGGGGAACGCGATGAAGTGCTGGCCCAACTGGTGGATCTGCTGGCGGTTCGCCAGCGGGATCAGAAGTAATTCATCCTCCGAAAGCTCCGTTATGTCAGGCACGCTCCGAAGCATCATCACCAGCGAAGACCCGCGGGTTCGCGATACCTCGCTGGAGGCGGTTGCGCGCGAGGCGACCGCGGCCCAGCTTCTGGCCGAGTGCGATGACCTGGATCGGTTCCGCCGGGCCGAGGGGAATTTGTATCACCGCGTGCGGGCGCTGTTTTTCCTGTACGCGATCCATCGTTTCCATCTCCCGCCCAAGCTGCCGCCTAATGCGCGCGGGTTGGTGCCGTTCGAGGGGTATAACCATCTCCTATTGCGCCGATTCGACGAAGGAATAGACGTTTTCCTCGCCAGCCAGGCGAAGACCGGGGCAAACGATTCGATCAGCAGCGCCCTGGCGGCGGCGTATAAGGACCTGGCGTTCCAAACGCTCGCCAATCAAGTCCGGCGGAGCGTGAAGAGCGTGCGGGGGAATCAGTGGATGTTCCGCATCGGGCATCCGGCGGATGCGCCGCTGCGTCTTCGCCCGGAGCTTTTGCAGCAATCCGCGGATGGGACGTTCCCGATCCTGGGCGAAAAGACACCGGTGCGGATGGATTTGTCACACGGCGCCTGGAGCGACATTTTTTTCCTGGGGATGGATTATCCGCAAGGCGCGCGGGTGCTCAACGTGAGCATCGACCTGGCGGTACACGGCCGGGACCCGTCGCCCAGGCCTCCTATTGAAGCGTATCTGCGGGCGATCGATGAGCCGGTGATCCGGCTGGTGAGCGTCGATCTGGGCGCGTCGGCGGACGTGGACAATCTCCCGGAGCTGTTCGATTTCGCCAAGGATTATCTGGGTCTGCTGAAGGCGGCGGTGATCGCGTCGGGAATTGTGCCGCCGGGGATGGAAGGATCCGGCCAGAGCTTGTCCGATCTGCTCGCCCGGCTGGTTGGGCCCGGCATGGGATTGGAAATCGTCAGCAGCGTGAACAATATTCCCAAGGGATCGCGTCTGGCGGTTTCGACGAATCTGCTGGGTTCGCTGATTTCGGTCTGCATGCGCGCCACCGGTCAAGCCGCATCGCTCACCGGAGAATTGGCCGAGCACGAACGAAGATTGGTCGCGGCGCGGGCCATCCTGGGTGAATGGATCGGCGGCAGCGGAGGGGGCTGGCAGGATTCCGGCGGAATCTGGCCGGGGATCAAGCTTATTGAAGGGGCGGCGGCGCAATCGGGCGATCCGGAATTCGGCGTCAGCCGGGGCAGATTGCTGCCCAATCATCGAATTTTGAACGACCAGGACGCGCCGGAAAAAGTTCGCCGGCAGTTGCAGGAGAGTCTGGTGCTGGTGCATGGCGGGATGGCGCAAAACGTGGGGCCGATCCTGGAGATGGTCACGGAGAAATATCTGCTGCGAAGCGGGAACGAATGGATTGCGCGCAATCAGGCCGGGGCGATTGTGGATCGCATTCTGGCGGCGCTGAAGAACCAGGACGTCAAGGCGATCGGGAAGGCAACGACGGAGAACTTCTTCGGGCCGTTGCAGGCGATCATTCCCTGGTCGAGCACGTTTTACACCGAGGCGTTGATCCGCAAGACGGGGGAAAAGTTCGGCGAGGGTTTCTGGGGATTCTGGATGCTCGGGGGGATGTCGGGCGGCGGCATGGGTTTCATTTTCGACCCCGAGCGCAAGGCTGAAGCCCAGGACTTTTTGCAGAAGATGATGAGCGAAACCCGCCAGGAGTTGAAGCACGCGCTGCCCTTCGCAATGGAACCCGTCGTCTATGACTTTGCGATCAATCCGCACGGGACCTTGGCGCGGCTGCTGAAGGACGATCAGGCGTTGCTGCCCGCGTCGTATTACGCGATGGTCGTGCCGCGGCTGCTCCGGGTGGACCCGCGGCAACTCACCAAAGTAAAGGCGGCGGAACTCGATCGCTTCGCAACGGCGGCGCGGTCCCGGACGGAACTGGCGGGAATGGTGCACACCCTGTTCGACCGCCTCTTTGTCCGCCAGGGCCAAACCGAGGACAACGCCAAGGATTTGGCGGCGCTTCTGCGGGAAAATGGATTCGATCGCGAACAGCACGAGCGGATTCGCGCGGATATGAAGAGCGGCCGGATTGGGCTTGCGCAAAATCGCTTGCCAAGCTCGACGACGATTACGGACGTGAAGGACCAGGACGTGATCGACGTCACGGGCGGAAGCGGCGAGGAGGATGAGCGGCGGGGTCTGGCGGCGCTGAAGGCGGGCGAGGTTGCGGTGCTGTCGCTGGCGGCCGGCGCCGGGAGCCGGTGGACGCAGGGCGCCGGCGTGGTGAAGGCGCTGCATCCGTTCTGCAAACTTGCCCGCCGGCACCGGACGTTCGTGGAGGTGCATCTGGCCAAGAGCCGAAAGATCGGACAGATGGCCGGTGTGGAGATTCCGCACGTGTTTACCACGAGTTATCTCACGCACGAACCGATCCAGGCCTATCTGCGGGCGCAGGCCAATTATGGCTATTCGGGGCCATTGCACTTGTCGCAAGGACATGCGGTGGGGCTGCGCTTGATTCCGACGCTACGGGATTTGCGGTTCGCGTGGGAGGAGATGCCGCAGAAATTGCTGGATGAACAGCAGCAGAAAATGCGCGAAAGCGAGCATGCGGCGCTGATCGATTGGGCGCGGACGGCGGGCGAGGCGTCGGATTACACGGATAATTTGCCGCTGCAATGCATGCACCCGGTCGGGCACTGGTACGAGGTGCCGAATCTCTTGCTCAATGGCACGCTGGCGAACCTCCTGCGCGAGCGGCCTGGGCTGAAATACGTGATGCTGCACAATATCGACACGCTGGGGGCGAACGTCGATCCGGGAATTCTGGGCCTGCACATCCGCCAGGGCGCGTGCCTTTCCTTCGAGGTCATCACTCGGCGGATTGAAGACCGCGGGGGCGGGCTGGCGCGGGTGGACGGGCGCGTTCGGCTGCTGGAAGGGCTGGCGATGCCGCGGGAAGAGGACGAATTTGTCCTGTCGTATTACAACTCGATGACGACCTGGATCGATCTCGATCAACTGCTGGCCGCATTCGGACTGGGGCGGGCGGATTTGGCAGACGTGCAGAAGTTGGCCGGGGCGATCCGGGAGCTGGCGGCGAGAATGCCGACGTATATCACCCTCAAGGACGTGAAAAAGCGCTGGGGCCATG
>JBEKXM010000190.1:0-8096 GCA_049512115.1 Tepidisphaeraceae bacterium
CCCTTGCCCCAGACCATGTGCGCCATGGGGCAATAGACCGCCAGCAACCAGACGAGTGAAAAGATCAACATGCTGCTGAACTTCATGCGTTCGGCGTAAGCGCCGGAGATGAGAGCGGGGGTAATCACCGCAAACATCATTTGGTAGACCATCCAGGTGGTATGCGGGATGGTCGGCGCATACTCACATGGGGCATTGCCGACCCCGCGCAAAAAGGCGAATCGCAGCCCGCCGATCCAGGGCGTGCCGGAGTCGAAGGCGAGGCTGTAGCCGACGATCGCCCAGACGACGCTGACCAGCGCCATGAGGATGAAGCTGTGCATCATGGTTGACAGGACGTTCTTGCGCTGAACCAACCCGCCGTAAAAGAGGGCCAGACCCGGACCGGTCATCAGGAGGACCAGCGCGGAACTGGTCAGCATCCAGGCGGTGTCGCCGGAGTTCAGGTCGGCTTCGCGCCCGATCTGCAGGGGTTCAACGCCCAGCGCCGGCGGCGCGTTCCCCGCCGAAGGCGGCGAAGTCTGCCCATGTGCGGCCGTTGTCAAAAGCAAAAGGAATGCGCAGAAACACACTAATGTCCGTGGAAATGCCCGTCGCTGATAATTCATCGCCTCGTCTTCCTCCAGCCCCAAATCCCGCCAATCTCGACAGGGTACAATTGGAGTGCCGCACAATCAATCCGCCGAATGAGGGGAGAAAAGAAGGCTTCAATATTTGAACCCCAATCCGATTCCACCCCAGAAGGCGTTGGTTGACGTGATCTGGGCCGACAGCCGGTCGTCGTAAAAGCCGTAACCCTTGACGTCGAATTCTCCGAACTTCTTGGACACGTTCAGCAGGACGTTCAAGGAATAGGTAATCGTCAGACCGAACTCGAGATGCTGCCAGCCGGTGCAGTGCTGGGTGGCGGTGTTGACGAAAACAAACTGCTGTTTGAGGCCGGTGATCCAGGCGATGTTGGCCTCGGGCGTGATGACCAGGCCGAGGTCCTCGAACGTGAAATCGTGCTTCATGCCCGTTTCGATGTACCAACCCTCGTTCTTGGCATAGGTGAATGCACCCAACACGTACGGCGAGAGGATCGGCTTGTCCGTGTCGAGCAGCAGGTTATCATCGAGCGTGATTTTTACGTCCAACTCGGGCAGGTTGAACGACTCTCGTTCGGGGTAAATGTAGCTGATGTCCACCAGTTCCAGATCGAACGGCTTGACGTCCCAGTCCGCCCCGACGCTGGGCCGGATTTCCTGAAATCGCGACAGCGGGTCGGCGTCGTAAATGTTCGTGAACACCTCGACAAACGGATGCGGATATTGCCCCAAATCAAACTCCAGCTTGGCGTCAAACAGCAGGTTCAGCGAGCTGCCATGGGTGGCCACCGTGTCGTGATCCACGCCGCGGTAGATGTAGCGGTTGGCGTAGGCGAAATCGAGGGAGAAATGAGCCCCGCCGCTGTTGACTTGCTGATCGCCCCATTCCGATTGGGGCGTGGCCTGCTGCGAGGCAAACGGGTCCTGCGGACTGCCCAGGACCGACGCCAATACCACGTCCGTCTTTTGCGCCTGCTCGAGCAGATTCGCGCCCGCGGTGGCGTTGTCAGCCGCCAGGGCACACCGCCCAAGCGCCAGTCCCGCCCCTAGCATCGCCATCCAGAAAATCCCCAATCGCATTCCGGCTGCTCCTTACGCTGGCCGAAATGTATCGACGACGACGACGATTGTCACGAACGGCGGGCCCCAATTTCAACCGCCAGACGTGTACGACATATCGGCATCATCCTGCCTTTGTGTCAGGTCGGGCGCCAGTGCGGAACGATCCATTTTGTACCTGGCATACAGTGTCATGCGTCGGCTTAAGGTATATTTGCCATGTTGATGACCTCCGACCACGTAACGCCGCAGCCTTTAGACGTGCCGCCAAAAGTTGCGCCGATTGACTACGCAAGTCCAGGCCTCGCGCATCGGTCGCGACTTTTCACGGTTATCGGCATAGTCAGCATCTTGGTGGCGTGTTTCAGCTTGCTAGTGAGCGGAAATTGTGAATGGTCCACCATTCAGGACTTGTCTGCATCAATGCGCGACATTTCGGCCGCCAAGGCACTCGCGGCCCGATATTCCGCCGCTTACGCCCTCGCCAACAGCCGGCCTGCTCCGCGCGGTCTGACCGAAGCTGAAATCAAGGCCGTCATCGCGTATGCGCTAAACCATGCCGAGACCGTCGGATGGTCGTCCTACCGTGGACCACTCCAACCGGCTCAGATCAAGACATTGAGTCTCATGCTCGCGGCTCCAGGTCAGGTCATCATCGATGCCCAGTTGCCGATAGGTCCCCCCAATTTTCAGCAGACGGTACGATCGCATTGGGAAAAGGATGGTGATTTCTATATCCAAACAGATTATGACGACCCGACACTGGGACTTCCTGCCCCAGGCGCTGGCACAGAATTCAGAATGTTGGTTCATACAACGGGCGAGGTCTCGGATATGTGGTTTGAGACTCCCGGTAAGGTGGTCGTGACCCCCCCATCTGGCGCGACGGCGAGTTACCTCGGGTATTTATGGCGCCCGCCGTGGGACACGACCAGCCCGGTCCCTCCGGAGATTCAGAGCACGTTCGACGGCAGGCTGTTGGTTCTGGCGATCTTTGCAATCAATTTGGCGCTTGCCGCCTTGCTGCTCGTGGCCGCCGCATTGCTTTTGGCGCGCCGGCGGGGCGGAGTTTGGCTGCACCGGGCGTACGCGTTGGCGAAGCTACCAGCCAGTATCGCCGGCGGGATCGCGATCATGTGGGAAATTGCCAGCACGCCCGGAGGAATGCTTTTCCCGGTTATGGCAATTCCCGGGCTGCTGGGTTGCGTCTATCCCGTTACACTGCTTATCACGCTGCGCGGCGAAGCGGTCCAACAGCACGAATGTCTCGCGAGGGGCTCAAGAACCGTATAGTTGCATTGACGTAGGTGACTGCGGCTGGTCTACTGCCCTGAAGAGGCCGGATTTCTGGTAGCGGGAATCCAAGTCCTGTCAGGGAAACGCGCTTACATGGCGGACGCCTTCACGCCAATCCCAGATCCAGCAGCGCCGATTCGGAGATGCGCGATTTGTCCCAGGGCGGGTCCCACACCAACGCCACCTCGGCATCCTTCACCTCGGGAATCGAAGCGATCTTCCGCTCCACCTCCACGGGCAACGATCCGGCCACAGGACAACCCGGCGCGGTCAGCGTCATCTTCACCTTCACCCGGTTCTCCGGGTCGATGGCGATTTCGTAAATCAGACCCAGATCGTAGACATTCACCGGAATCTCCGGATCGTAAACCGTTCGCACCACTTCGACGATCGTCGCCTCCAGCGCCCGCTGAGCCGGCGACAGCTCGCCCGCTGATTTGTGCATCGCGCGTCCGAGATCCGTCGCCGCGGGCGGTGGAACCTCTTCCTGCTTCAGTTGCTCCACCTTCCCCGAATGCGGCAGAACCGGCAACGGTTGCCTTTCCGCCGAACTCAAATTGGGAATTTCAGATTCCATACAAAAACAGGAATATTCGCCACAGATGAAAATCAGATGGACACGGATAGGACGGAAGTTGCAGGTTGCAAGTGACGAGTGGCAAGTTGAAGGTCATCGGTTCTTGCTTGTAACATGCAACTTGCAACTTGAACCTTCCGCCTTTCATCTGTGGCAAAAACGTATTCTATTGGTTCGCCAGCCGTTTTGCCTCGGCGCGGATGCGCTTGATCATTCCTTCCAGGCCGGTGCGCCGGAACATGGTGGTGTTCTTGTCCAGGCCCAGGCGCTGGATGAACGCCTTATCGTCGAACGCGAGAATCGCCTTGGCTGACTGTCCGGAGTAAACCCGCAAGAGCAATGCGACAAGACCTCGCACGATGATCGCGTTGCTGGAGGCCAGGAAATCAATGATATCCGGGGTATTGGGGCGCTTGCGGGCGAAAAGGTGAACGATGCTCTGGCATCCATGCACGAGATTGGAATCGGTCTTCAATTCCTCCGGCATGGGCGGGAGTTGCTCACCCAAATCATTCAACAGTTCATACCGCTGTTCCCAGGTTTGCAAAAAGTCAAACGTCTCGATCAACTCATCGGCCGCCGCCTGCGGGGACGGCGCGGCGGGGGAGGGATATTGCAAACCTTCAAAATCAGAAACCGCGTGAATGCGCTCCTGCGATCGCGGCATGGCGGATTCGGCCGCGACGATCCGCCGCAACGATGCCGCCAGCAACTCGATTTCCCCTTTCGTGTTGTACATGGCAAACGATGCCCGTGCCGTGGCGGCAATGTTCAACCGATCCATCACCGGCTGACAACAGTGATGTCCCGTTCTCACCGCGATCCCCTCGGCATCGAGCCGCATCCCCACGTCCAGCGCCGACAAGGGCGGGTCCTGGACGACGAAGGAAATCACTCCCGCTTTTTCACGGGCCGTTCCGATGATCCGGACGCGGGGGATTTGGGACAACAGCCGCGTGCCATGCTCCAGAAGCTCCTGCTCGTGACGGGCGATGATTGGCAATCCGATGGAATTGACGAAGTCGATGGCCGCGCCCAGGCCGATCGCGCCCGCGACGTGCGGGGTGCCCGCCTCGAACTTGTGCGGCAGAGCGGCGTAGGTTGTTTTCTGGAACGTCACCGAGCTGATCATGTCGCCGCCGCCCTGGTAGGGGGGCATTTCTTCCAGCAGCTTCGCCTTTCCATACAGCACGCCGATCCCGGTCGGACCATACAGCTTGTGTGCGGAAAAGGCGTAGAAATCGGCGTCCAGTTCCCGCACGTCCAGGGGAGCGTGCGCCACCCATTGCGCCCCGTCCACGACGACCACCGCCCCGCGCTTGTGCGATTTTTCGATGATCTGCCGAATCGGGTTGACCGTACCCAGCGAATTGGACAGGTGCACGATGGAAACGATCTTCGTGCGATCGCTCAGCAGCCGGTCGAATTCCTCCATCATCAATTCGCCGCGGTCGTTCATCGGAATCACGCGGATTTTCGCCCCGACCTCCTCGGCCAGCATTTGCCATGGAACGATGTTGGAATGGTGCTCCATCGCCGACAGGACGATCTCATCGCCGGCCTTCAGGAATTTTCGGCCGTAGGTGGCGGCGAGAAGATTGATTCCCTCGGTGGTGCCGCGCGTGAAGACGATCTGGCGGGCCTGTTCGGCGTTGATGAAGCGTGCAACCTTCTCGCGCGCCAACTCGTAAGCCGCCGTCGCCTCCTGGCTCAGGGCGTGGACGCCGCGGTGAACGTTGGCATTCTCCGATTCGTAATATCGCCGCAGGGCATCGATGACCATCTGCGGCTTCTGCGTCGTCGCCGCATTGTCGAAATAAATCAGCGGCTTGCCGTGAACTTTCCGCTTCAGGATGGGGAATTGCGCGCGAATCGACTCCACGTCAAACTCATTTGACTGGTCGGCCGACGGGCTAAAAGCGGTCGCGTGCATATCTTTTCTATCATGTCAGAACGACCAAAAGCTGTTCGATCATTTTTTCGATCTTAAGCATATCCGATCTCAATGGGTCGAGCTCGGGAAAATCATAGTCGGCTGGGGCACTTATATCTCCGGTTCGCGGATCGCGCCATGGATATTCCGGATTCGGTTGTGTCATCGCCGCTACGCTAGGAGCAAGCCGTTCTATTTCGTGCGCCTGGGGTAATATCGAATCGATGAATTTGCGATACGCCTTTCTGCTCGCATATCCCAGTTGGCGCTGCGTGAACGCTCGCCCCTTGAGTGTCTGTAGATATCGGACGAACGCGTTGTGGCTCGTCTTCGGCGAATCCGTATCCGACGGATTCGCCAAGCCGGCTTTGGCGAGCTTTTCCGTAACCATCTGCAGATAGTGCAAGCGGTGCGAATATTTTACGTTTGGTTTGTTGAGGAGACGGCGAATTTCATTTTCGCTCCGTGCCTGTCGAAGGAACGCCTCGCGCCAGCTCATTTAAGTTCCTCGGCAATGTCCCAGCCGCCCCAATCCGTTGGTGGCGGCAACTTCTTTGCTTCGTCGGGTCGGATAAGGGCAATGCCAGATGGCGCCGGCAACCGACCGGCAGGGTCAGGCCGGAAATAAAACGGCCGGATTTCCCCATCGAGCGATTTCGGAATGGTCGTATGCACTTCCACGAGCCGAACTTCGGCCTCATCGGGAAACCAATAGACCTTTTTGATATCCGGGTCGTTCTTCCTGTTTTCCGCAGCCAAATACTTCGCCTGCTTTTCAATCATTTTTCGTTTTGAAGACATTGCAACTCCAGTCCGTTCACGCCTACCTCGCCTTTTCATCGTGCTCGCCCAGGTCGGTGATGCGCAAATCGCGCGGCAGGCCGTGCTGCGCCGCCAAGAAATCCTCCAGGCGGCGGCGCACCGGCTCGACCTTGATCCGCCGCGTGATGTCCGCCGCGAACGCATAGGTCAGCAGGTGCCGCGCCGCCTCCAGACCCATCCCGCGCGAACGCAGGTAAAACACCATCTCCTCATCCACCGGGCCCGTCGTGCTTCCGTGCGTGCATTTGACGTCGTCGGCGTAAATCTCCAGCGCGGGCTGGCTGTTCATCTGCGCCTCGTCGCTGAGCAGCAGCGATTTATTCGTCTGCTTCGAATCCGTCTTTTGCGAATCCTGCCGAACCAGGATCTTTCCCTTGAACACGCACGTGGACTTGCCGTCCAGCACGTGCTTGTACAGTTCGTGGCTGGCGCATCGAGCGGCGGCGTGGTCGAGCAGCGTGTGGTTGTCGCAATGCTGGTCCTTATCGACGATCACCAGGCCGTTGATCGTCGCATCCGCCCCTTCGCCGGCGAGGGTCACCGTCAGATCGTTCCTCGTCAGCTTTCCGCCCAGCGTGGCGGCGTGGCTGATGAATTGGCCGCCCCGCCCCAGCCGCGCCCACAGCGACGTCACCGCGTAGGCTTGGTCCCCTCCCCGCTGCAAGCGGCTGTAGTCGATCCGGCAATCGCTGCCCGCGGCGATTTCCGTGACCGCATCGGTCAAATGAACGCCCGCTCCGCCAACGAAGCTTTCCACCAGCGTCAACTGGCTGTGGTCTTCGGCGACCACCAGGACGCGCGGAAACGACTGCACCGGCTCGGCGCCGGAGGTGGAGACGAAAACCAGGTGGATCGGCGCCTCGACCGCCACGCTCTTGCCGACGTGCACCACCGCCCCCTCGCGCAGCGAAGCGGTATTCAACGCGACGAACGGATTTTGCGAGATGTCGGCCACCCGACCCAGGTTCCGCTCCAGGAGCTCCCCATCGGCCGCAAGGGCTTGTTCGATCGTGCCCGCCGTGGCGCCGCGCGGCAGCTTGGCCGCGCGCGACAGCGATGCCGCGAAATGTCCGTTAACGAATACCAACTCCGTCGCCGCATTCACCCCGAAACTCGACGCCCGAGCCAGATCGGCCGCCTCATCGCTCACCTGCGGCCCGGCCGGGGCGAATTTCGTCCGCGCGATCGGCGAAACGTTCGTCAGCCGCCACTCTTCCTCATCCGTTGCGGGATATCCAACCGACGCGAAACGATCCGCGCCCTCCCTCCGCAGCGCCTCCAGCCAAGGCGGCGCCGCGGCCTCCTGGGTGCGCGAACGATCGGAAGTTTTTCCCGTTGCCAGTCGCGTCATTTTCAAACTCCCGCGGCCACCTGGCGTTCTACCCAGTCGTATCCCCGCTCTTCCAGTTCCATGGCCAGGGCCTTGTCACCGGATTTCACGATCCGGCCGTCCAGCATCACGTGAACGAAGTCCGGCTCGATGTAGCTGAGCAGACGCTGATAGTGCGTGACGACCAAAATCGCGCGGTCCGGGCCGCGAAGGCTGTTGGCGCCATTGGCAACCACCTTCAGGGCGTCGATGTCCAGGCCGGAATCCGTTTCGTCCATCAGCGCCAGCCGCGGATCACACACCGCCATCTGGAAAATCTCGTTGCGCTTTTTCTCGCCGCCGGAGAACCCTTCGTTGACGGCGCGATTCATGAAGCTCTGGTCCATCTTCAGTAGCGCCATTTTTTCCTTGACCCGCTTGAGAAACGAAATGGTGTCGATTTCCGGCTGGCCGTGATGCTTGCGGACCGCGTTGACGGCGGCCTTGAGGACA
>JBEKXM010000191.1:0-8088 GCA_049512115.1 Tepidisphaeraceae bacterium
ATCTGCATCGATCCGCCCAGGCGTTCGATGCCGGGGAAGAGGCGAAACCGGTCCCAACCGCGGCTGAGTCCCATCTATGACCAAACAGTCCGACCGCCAATACGCCCTGGCATTGGAACTGGCCTGGTTCATTCGCCTGCGGTGGATTGCCGGCTCCGCCGTCGCCCTCAGCGGCGCTCTGGATCGCTTCTTCCTCCATTGGCATGCCATGTCAACCCAGGTGCTCTTCCTGGGCATGATCGTCCTTTTTTATAACGCGGCGCTGCTCTGGTCTTTGAGGGATGAGCGGCAACTCAAACGACGCCATCTGCTTCGGCTGGCGGTCGCTCAAATATTGCTCGATCTGATTTGTCTGGCCCTGCTCACGGGCTGGACCTCGGGTCTGCGCAGTCCCATCCTTGGATTCTTCGTTTTTCACATGGTTTTTGCCAGCCTGCTTCTGCCGCGGAAGCTGGCCTACGGCAGCGCCCTGGCCGCGATCGGCTTGCTCGCCGGATCGCTCGCCTGGACCGGCCAGATCCCCAGCACTCATGCCGAAATGCTCATCCTCGTCGGCTTCAGCCTTACCCTGCTCATGACCGTCGCCCTGACCAACCACATCACCCGCGACCTGCGCCGCCAGCGCCGGCGCCTCGCTCGCCAGAACAAGCGCATTCGCGCCATGGCCAGGCGTTTGTGGCTCAGCCAGCGCGCCATGGTTCGACAGGAAAAAATCGTCGCCCTCGGCCAGATGGCCGCCAGCGTCGCACATGAGGTCATGAATCCCCTGGCGAATATGGACGGGCTGCTCCAGCTTGCGCAGCACAAGCCCGAACGGATGAACGCCGACGCCATTTCCAAATTGCGCGAGCAGATCGCCCGGATCAACGCCATCGTTCAGCAGATGCGTTCGCTGGTTCATCCCGCCGACGGCCAGCAGCAGCGCCTGCCGCTCAACGACGTCGTCGCCCAGTCCATCGAGATGGTCCGCATCGACTCCCGCGCCAAGCGCCTCGGCATCCAGGCCAATTTGGCCCCCAACGTCGGCGCGGTCCTGATCCGACCCCAGGCTCTTCAGCAGGTGCTGGTGAATCTTCTGCTCAATTCCCTGGACGCCCTGGCCGAGGTTCGCCAGCCGACGCTCGTCGTGAAAACCAGCCGCAGCGACCGATGGTACGTCATCGAGGTCATCGACAACGGCTCCGGCATCAAGCCCGAGCACTTGAATCGCGTCTTCGAGCCGTTCTTCACCACCAAACCGGTAGGCAAGGGCACCGGCCTGGGATTGTCGATCAGCTACAACCTCATCCAGCGATTGGGCGGGATGATCGACGTCACCAGCCAACTGGGCATCGGCACGAAATTGACCATTCACCTTCCGGTCCCGGAAACGGAGCCGGCCCTGACGCCGGCGGAATCGGGCGAGCGGCCGTAACCCGGATTATTCAACGCAGAGCACTACGGGTGCAATCAATGAAATCCGTGGTTAGGCTCTGTTTTATGTTGCGCGTTCGTCCCCGGCGGGTCATCCTCCTGGCGATCGTCGCCGGGATTGGATTTTATTCCCGTCGTCATCCGGTCGGGCGCTATCTTTGGGACAAGAGCGTGGGGGATGTGTGTTATGCCGCCGGCGCTTTTTTGTTGATCGGCGTGCTCGCGCCGCGACTGCGGCCGGCAGTGATCGCCGCCGCGGCGTTGGTGTATTGCATCGCAATTGAATGTTTCAAATTAACCGCTCTGCCCGCGCGGTGGGATGCCAATGCGCTTCTGCGAGTGGTTTTCGGGACGACGTTTTCGGTGCACAATTTGATTTGCTATGCCGTGGCGATCGCGGCGCTGTTCGCGGTGGAACGACAAATGCAAAAATGGCCGCCCGAAAGCGGCCGCTAAGCCCTTTCGCTTCTGGGCTGGAGTTTCTTGACCCCATTGAGGCCGCAATCAACACCTATTTCCACCAGGGGACATAAACGGCACGCAGTTGGTTTTTTTCTACGTGCGTCCCCGTTATACGTTCGACGCGGATTATTCACCGCACAGAACGCCGAGACCGCCGAGAAAACTCATTCTTGCCACAGATCAAAATCAGATGGACTCGGATGAGTCAAGGGCATTTACAACGAGTCCAAAGGCATTTCATCTGTATGCATCTGATTTATATCTGTGGCCGAAGTCCCGCTCCGCGTCTTCTCCGCGGTCTCGGCGATCTCCGCGGTTCAACTGAATTTTCCGAACGAAATCAGCGGCCCACTATCCAATCTCTCATTTCCCGATGCCCTGCGCTCCCGACGGCTGCGTCGCCGCCGCGCGGCGGATTCGCAGGGTCCGCTGGATTTCCAGCCAGCGGCCGCTCGGGTGGCAATCGCCGCACGCATAGATCGCGTTGTTCGTCGTCCATCCAACCGCGCCCAGGCCGCCGTCGTGGCAATCGGTGCACAGCATTCCCTCGTGCGGGCCAAGGCCCTTCCATGACTCGTTGATCTTCAGCGGATGATCGAACGTGCGCTCGACGATCACCTTCGGATCCGGCTGCCGATACTGGAACACGTGGCACGTCTGGCAATCGGATGAAATCCGCTTGCCGCCGGCCGCGATGTGCAAGCCGTCGTGGCAGCGGAAGCAGCCGGGCGATTCCATGTGGCCCAGATGGTTCGGATAAGTTCGCCAATCCACTTTCATCTCCGGGAAGAACTCGGTTCGATAGATGTCCTTCACGATCTGAACGGCCCGATCCACCGCATCGCGGCGATTGGACCAGGTCTGGGGATAGCTGCTCTTGTAGAAAGAGGCCAGGTTTTGTTCGATCGCATCCAGCGCCTGCGGCTTGGTCGTGTAGTTTTGTGACAGGACCGCGACCGCCTGCCGCTTGATGAACGGCAGCGACGCGTCCAACTGTCCAACCGCCAGTGCGTGGTCCACCGACCGCTCCGGCGACTGAAAGTTGTGGCCGGCCACGTTGTGGCAGTCGATGCAATCGAGCAGTCGTCTTTTCCCGGCCGGCGGAGTGTCATCGCCAATCTTCCCATCCGAGCGGAACACCATCTTCCTGCCGTCCGGATAGGTGTAGCGCACCCAGGGAATGTGATCGAGCTTGGGGTCGTCCGCCACGTATTCCACCCGGTCGAGCATGTGCATGTGAATGCCCTCGGCCACGCCGAGGCTGTTGTTCAACCCGCCCACCTTGACCAGGATTTCGTATTCGTGCTTGGTATTGTTTTCGTCCGGAGCGAAGTGAACCGTTCGGCGGAGCAGTGAGCCGAAAAATTGCGACGGCCAATGGCATTGCTCGCACGTTTCCCGCGCCGGGCGAAGTTCCGTGATCGCCGGCGGAATCGGCCTGGGAAATGTATCCAGCGCGGTGAAGTAGACTTGCCGCAAGCCCGTAACTTTGGCCTTCACGAACGCCCCCGGCCCCGGTCCGATATGACATCCCGCGCACGTCACCCGCGCATGCGGCGATTGCTGATACCGCGTGTATTGCGGGTCCATATTGTGGCAGATCGTCCCGCAGAACTCGGCCGAATCGGTGAATTCAATTCCGCGAAAGCTGGCGACGCCTAATATCGGCAGGATCAGGAAAAACGTGATCGCCAGGAACTGATATGCGTGCCGGCTTGAAATTTGCCAGACCGGGCTCTTGTGCCTCAGCCGCCGCCGGCGCAGCACGATTCCCACCGGGCATAAGATCAGGCCGTTGACCAGGACTCCCGGCAAAATCATGAATCCGAACACGCCCAGGTACTGGTTGTTTTCCGCGCTCGATGAAACGAACATCAACAGCCAGAAGCTGAGCAGCGACACCAGGCCCACCGCTACGAACAACAGCCCGAGGATGGTGATCGGATTGGTCCAAAGCACCACGGGCTGCGGCGTGTCGGTTTGAGGCCTGTCTGCTTGATTGGTGGACATAGCGTTCCTGCCTTATGGATATTTCAACCCCGAGTGGTCCTTGCCATGGCACAGCAGGTAACACTGCCCGCTGCGCGGCCCTGAGGTTCGATACTCCAATCGCTTGGTGATGGGATCGGGGAAAACGACCGTCGTATCGAAGTTGATGAGGTGCGCGTTGTCCGTGGACGTGCCTTGCGCGGCGCTGATGCCGTGGGCGTCGTGGCACACCGAGCATGGCGTTCGATCGTTGACAATGTGCTCGCTGTGCCCGCTGTGCCCGCTGAAAGTCTCATTGTTCAGGATGCTCGACCGCTCATGGCATCGGTAGCACAGGGCGTAGGCGACGGAGCTTTCGCTGGCGCCGTCAATGGTGTCGTAGTTGGCGATGAGCAGCGGCGGGATATTCGAGCCATGCGGCCCGTCCGGCCCGCCGCCGCCCGATTTGCGGCCCGTGTCCGAGTTGTGGCAATCCGTGCAGTAAACCAGGCTCGCCGTAGTTAACCCGGGAATCAGGCTCGGGACATCCCGCCCGCGCCCGGGCGCCGTCACTGGATGGAACGACACCGCCGTCGGAACAAATTCCATGCGGATATTCGTCTGCACGGCCTTTCGCGTGATGAACGGCCGGTCGGAATTGTCGTTGCCGTGACATTTGAAACAGACTTCATACTCATATTTGGCCCTGACCGTTGCGGCTCCGGCGATGGTAAGCCCGCTCGCTTTGCCCAGCGCGGGGGCAATGTTCGGCGCCATGGCCGTCCCGCTTTTCATCGTATGCGGTTCGTGGCAGTCGGCGCAGTTGACCAGATTGGTCGTGCCTTGGGTCGCCGTCTTCGGCATCAGATTGCCGAACGCCGGTCGCACGTCCGCATTGTGCCGGCTCATTTTGTTCAAATCGCCGGTCACATTGACGCCGGCTTTCACCGGGCTGGGCATGCTTGGATCGGGGGCGTCGATCACGCCGCCGTTGAAAACCGGCGTGGCGCCAGGCGTCAGCGGCGCCGCGGATGCCGAGCTGGATGGAATCGAAGTCCCGTGACAAACCGCGCACGTCGCCGTCACCGTCGCCTGGTTCAGCAGCAATGCCCCGCTCGGCGCATTGTGGTTCTGGTGACAATCCGCGCATTGGCTGTGGCCGGCCACCGTCGCCTCTCCGGAGAGCAGGTGGCAACTCGTGCACAACTGCGAATTGCTGTTGCTCATCACCAGAAAATTCCCCCGGCTATCGTCGTGGGGATTGTGGCAACTGGCGCATTGAAGCTGACCGCTTTCCAGTTTCACCTGTGTCGGCAGTGCGCCCGGGTCCACCAGATTGCCGTTCTTGGTCGCAAGGTTGGAATCGTAGGTGAACGAGATCGGGTGATCTCCCGAGAGATCGGTGCCGAGGTTGGTTGCCCCCGGCGGGAGCGTGATCACGCCATTGGCCATCGTGATCGGTTGGTTGCTCGACAGCACGCTGCCCAGCGCGATGGTGCCGTCGTGGCAGGAGAGGCACAACTTGCTCGAACCCGTCGGCTGGCCCGGCGTCGCCACCAGTGATGAACTGGAGTACACCTTGTACGCGTTGACCGGAAGGTCCCGGTTCCACAGGGGCTGGACCGGAGCGGCATTGTGCGGCGTATGACAAAAAATGCAGACCTCCTGCTCGCTCGTCGATTTGATCTTTCCCGGACCGGACGCGGAAAGATTGTGCGGACTGTTCACGACGCTTGTCGGCCCAACCTGGGCCCGCGCCGCCGATGGATCGCACACCATGATGGACAGTGCCAGAATCGCCAACATCGCCATTGGGAAAGTGGGTTTCATGGCTTGCGCTCCGGCAGGTAATCAAATACCTGCACTCGATGGTTGTAAGAATCCGCCACCCAGATGCGGCCGCGGCCGTCAATGAAAATCGCCGAGGGGAGCCAGAACTCGCCGGCTCCGCGGCCTTCCTCGCCGAAATCCAGCAGCAGATTTCCCGCCTCGTTGAAAATTTCCACCGCCTCGAACTGCGCATCGACGACATAGACGTGTCCATCGGGGTCGATCGCCAGACCCTTGGGCTGCGCGAAATAGCCGGGCATATCCCCTTGACGGCCTATCTGCCGGATCGGTTCCAGGTCGGCGCTGAATTGCTGCACTCGAAAGTTCAGCGAATCGCTGACGTATAGGCGGCCTTGGCTGTCCAGGGCGACGTTCGTCGGATAATTGAACTGCCCCGGCGCGTCCCCGCGGGCGCCGATGCGCTCGATCACCTGCCCGGATGGCGACAGGACGAGCACCTGGTGCGCCGCCACGTCGGCGACGAAAACCCGCCCGTTGCGCGGATCGACCGTCAATCCGCACGGCCGCTTCAATTGTCCCGACGCCAATTCCCCAATGAACTGGCCTTCCAGCGAGAAAATGAGGATGGTTGACGCGCCGGAGTCCGACACCAGAAGACGCCGGCCGCTGCCATCGTACGCCAGCCCGACGGGCGTCAATAATTTCCGGCCGGTTGGCGTCCAACGCTGGTACTCCCGCGTCTTCAGGTCCAGCACGTGGATGACGTGGTCGGCCGAGTCGGCGACAAAGACGCGATCGGCGCCGTCGGTGCATACTGCCATCGGAGTCTGAAACGAATAGTCCGTTGACGCTCCTCCAAACACCACGCTGCCCAGCACCTGCATTGAGGACTGGGCGGGCTTGAGGTCTTTGCTCCCCGTCAACTGACCTACGTAACGAACACGCGGCTCTGCCGGCGCCGCCGGCCATTGCGGAGCGTTTTGCACGCTCGGGAAGATCACCCCCGCGTCGTGACCGCAGCCCCCCAGCAGCATCAGCCCCACCAGCGCAAACCGCCGAAACAGTCCGCTTCCGCCGGCTCGGAGGATTTTACGTTCTCGCATTCGCATTCGGTTGCTCCGTCCTTTGTGCTAAAAACGTCGGCTCAGGCCGATCTCATAAACCTGAAACGTGCTTTCCACGCTGCTGGTTCTCAGCGTGGCGTTGCGAATCCGGCCATAGATTTCGGTCTGGTTGTGCTTCCATCGCAGCTCCAGTTGCTCTTCCAATCCCTCGGTATTGCCGAACAGTTCATCCCGGTCGTTCATCCAGATCGCCCGCGCCACGATCGACCACGCGTCGCCGATCTTGTGGTCCAGGACGGCGCTGATCGCCGCGTCGTTGACGTAGTCCTGTTCCCCGTAATAGTTCAGGTAGGCATAGTTGCCGCTGACGGCGGCGGTGGTGTCCCGGTCCAGCCGCTCGTCGAATCGCGCCGACAGGCGCGAGGCGTTGAATGGGACCAGCGTGCTGTCGTGCCACTGCTGTTCGGCATTGAACGTGAACTTCCAAATGCGGTAATCCATGCCCGCCACCACGTCCGTGTAGCTGTCGGGGATGATCTGCGTGGGCTCCTCGGTGTCGATCGTCTGGCTCTGAACGCCGTAGCGGACGTACGGCGCAAGACCCTTGAACGGGCCTTTTTCGATCTCGTACCGGCTGCCGATGCCGAAGTTGCCCGTATTCGTCGTGTTCGCCGGCTGCGGAAGCAGGTCGTAATCGAGCAGCACGCTGCCGTCGGCGGGAATCAGACCGCTGACAATCCTCTGGATCTGAACCAGATTCCCGATCGAAGTGACGTTGAAGTCGGTTCCCCTGAGATACGGCACGCCCGACGAACTCAGCACGACGATCGAAGCCGGGTCGATGTTCGGCTGGGTCAGAACGATCGGCTGCGTGTTGTTGAAAGTCTCGGCCTGATTGATGATGGGAGTTTCCGCGGTCCCTTCGGGGGAGTACAGCCATTGCCATCCAAAATCGAGGTTCGACATCAACAGTCCGTAAGGAACCGTCTTTCGATAGTTGAAATCCAACTTGCCGTAAATCTGTTCGACCTCGTACCCGCCGGTTTCATTGAGCAGCGACCCGCCGACGTCGCCCGTGGTGGTCAAGCTCTGGAACAAGTGATGAACGAACCCCACGTCGAGTTCGTTGTCGAGTTGATTGATGCCGCTGATGTTCGATTGATCCAGCGTGTAATCGTAATGGGTCTGAAAGTCGCTGGAGTGCTGCACGCGCAGGTTTTCATCCAGCCGGATTTGGCTGTAGGCGAGATTGCCGATCTGGTCGGACACCGACGCCGACGACGACAGCGAACTGGCGTTTTGCGTTCCGAAATAAATCGCGTCGTTCAGGGAGGCGTTGTGATTTTCATATCGGATGGCGGGGGAGTCCGCCTCCTGTTCGCTGGTGTTC
>JBEKXM010000192.1:0-8082 GCA_049512115.1 Tepidisphaeraceae bacterium
TCGATTTCGACGACCTGCTCCTTCGCGCCGTCCGCGCCATGCAGCAGCATCCGACGATCCTGGCCGAGCTTCAGGACCGCTTCAAATACATCCTCATCGACGAATACCAGGACACCAACCACGCCCAATACGTTCTGGTTCACGCCCTGGCGATGAAGCATCACAACATCTGCGTCGTCGGCGACCCCGACCAATCCATCTACGCCTGGCGCGGCGCCGACATCGCCAACATCCTCGATTTCGAAAAGGATTATCCCGACGCCACCGTCATCCGCCTCGAACAGAATTACCGCTCGACCAAGGTGATCCTGGCCATCGCCGAACGTCTGATCTCCCACAATCATCGCCGCAAGGAAAAACGGCTCTGGACCGAAAACGACGCCGGCGAAAAGGCCCTGGTTTTGCTCTGTCGCGACGAACACGATGAGGCTTATGCCGTCGCCGAGGAATTCTCCCGCCTCCACGATCAGGGAACCGATTGGAACCGCATGGCCATCTTCTATCGCATGAATTCACTCTCGCGCGTGATGGAAGACGCCCTGCGGCGCAAGCGGATTCCCTACCAGATCGCCCGCGGCGTGGAATTCTACAACCGCAAGGAAATCAAGGACGTCCTCGCCTACCTCCGCCTCATCGCCAACCCCGCCGACGAGGTGAGCCTCACGCGCATCGTCAACGTCCCCACCCGCGGCATCGGCGACGCCAGCGTCAAACTCATGCATGCCCATGCCGTCGGCGCCAGCCAAACCCTCTGGCAAATCATGCACCGGGCCGCCGAGATCCCCGGCCTTTCCACCCGCGCCGTCAATTCCGTCGCCAAATTTGTCGCACTTATCGAATCCTTCCAAAATCCCCGCGACGGCGTCACTCGCAACCTCCGCTCACTCATGGAACAAGTCCTTCAGCGCAGCGGCATCGAGCGGATGCTCCGCAAAGAGGACCCCGATGCCGAGGACCAACTCGCCAACGTCGCCGAGTTGATCTCCGCCGCCGCCGAATACGATAAAGAAAATCCCGAAGGCTCCCTCGAGGATTATCTCGCCCAGGTCAGCCTCGTCAGCGACGCCGATCACATGGAAGGTTCCGGCGGCGCCGTCACCCTGATGACCCTCCACTCCGCCAAGGGCCTGGAATTCCCGGTCGTCGCGATCATCGGCCTTGAGGAAGGCTGTCTCCCACATTCCCGCGCCATGGAAAGCGCCGACCAGCTCGAAGAAGAGCGCCGCCTCTGTTTCGTCGGCATCACCCGCGCCCAGCAGCACCTGATTTTCTCCAAAGCCGCCCGCCGCATGATCCGCGGCCTGTCCGTTTCCACCGCCACCAGCCAATTCCTCGCCCAAATGCCCAGGGACATGCTCAAGATCGTGACCCCCGAACCCGCCGAGGCCCACGATCCCGATCCCTCGCAAAGTGAGTTGTACATCGGCCAATCCGTAAAACATCCCACCTTCGGCATCGGCCGGATCGTCGATCTTTCCCACACCCGCGTGATCGTGGATTTCCCCATCTCCGGCCGAAAAACCCTGCTGCTCGATTTCGTGCAACCGGTTTCGTGAACCAACCCACCGAAACCAATGGATTCGGCCGAATCTCGAATAGTGGTTCCATTTCTCCGCGCAGCCGGAGGCGGGCTGGCGTCAGTCCATGCTCAATGTCGTCACGTTGGCGTGAAGCCTGCGCATTTCCGCGCTGACTGGTTGCAACCGATTCAGGCCGTTTTGCACGACCAGCATGGAGACGGCGTAGAGCATCGGGGTAAGGCCGGGCAGCAGGAAGGCGGCAGGAATAGAGATGATCTGGCACGTCATCACAGCGGCTGAGGAAATCGGTGTGAGGCCACGCACACCCAACTGCCTATTCAATTCAACTGACAGCCGCCACGGCATGTAGACGACCCAGAAGGCGTCGAACAGAGGGATAAACGAGAAACCAACCGCCTGCCCCGGGGACACGCCGTATCGGCCCACCGTGATCGCCCCTAGGTCGCGGTGAGCGCCGTGAACCCATACAAGCCACAGGACCAGCGCGGGGATTGCCAGCAGGAGGAATGCACAAGTGCTGCCGATGGCTAAGGCCATATCCCATGGTCCCCTGGCCCATGTGCCATTACCGAAAAAGGATTGGTAAACCAGCACGGCTCCGGTAGCGAACATCAAGCTCGCCACGATCAAGAACGGAACGACGCTACGTCGACGAATTACGAAGTCATTCTGTTCGATTCCTGGGGCGCGGTAAGCCAGTGGGCCAGTGGGAGGGGGAGGAGGCGGTGCCCTCAACTCCGCGCTAGCAACGCGCCCGGCAATGTTAGCCGGAGCAAATGAAGCGGACGGGGGCGGGGACACGTGAACTGTCCGCGCGGGCATGGGCGGGTCCGCAGACAACTGCGCACCAAACAAGCCTCTGACCTGGTTGGCAGGATGCCAAGAAGAACGGTCGGCTGAGACCAGCGCGGAGGCGTTCAGTATCCCTTGTGCCGCGAACCCGCGCAATTGACTGCCGCTGAATGGCCCTTGTTCTTCCTGTTCCGCCGTGTGTTTTACCCAATATTGTGCCATGTCCCTCGCTCCTCTATCGCTGAATCCTCGACGTGCTGCGTATGCCCTCTGATGCAACAGCAATTATCCGCTCGCCTCTATCGGCTTGCAAGGACCGATGTTCAGGAACCGGCGTCTGGGTCGCTGTTGATGGGCGTGACTTAAGAAAACGGAGGCCGATCACCTCCGCATCTTCGCCCGCTCGTTCATCGCCGCCAGCAAATCCTGTCGCGCCATCGCGTTGTTCGGGTCGATCTTCAGCGCCCTTTGCAGCATCTCGATCCCCGCATTGAAGTGTCCCTGTTGTGCCAGGATCGCCCCCGCGCTGGCCATCGCGCCGACGTTCTCAGGCTCCAGTTCCAACACGCGTTGATATTCTTGCAATGCCAGATCGAGCTGGCCCTGCTCGTAATATGCCGTCCCCAGATTCGTATGCGCGCCGACCGATTCGGGATTCTGCTCCAGGATCGCGCGGCACTGCTCGATCGCTTCCGCATATCGCTTTTGATCGATGAGCGTGACGGCCAGATTCTTTCTCGCGTCCTCGTATTCCGGAAACAGATCGATCGCCCGCCGATAACTTTCCTCGGCCTTGGCCAGATATTCACCGCCCAATCCTTGATACGCGGTTCCTAACTGGAAGTATCGCCCCGCGAGCAGTCGCCGGAATACCGGCTCGCTCGAAACCGGCGTCGCGGCGACGGCTTTCTGATACATCTCCCGCGCGGCCGAAAAATCTCCCTGCATGGCGAAGCACTGTCCCAGCCCCACCAAGTCCCCCGCGTCATTCCCAAGCCGCATCGCCTGGCGATACTGCGCCTTGGCCGCCTCCAATTCTCCGGCGTCCCTCAGGGTGGCCGCGTAATTATTGCGAACCAACCGCGAATCCGGATTCTTCGCCAGCGTATCCGTCCAGAGTGTACGGCGGTCGACGAACACGCGAGCGCGCACGTTGCTCGCGGCGCACATCGTCACAATGACCAAGGCCGCCAACACTTTCGTGGCGCCGGATGTACAGCCGGTGCTCAGGATTCCCACGATCAGCGCGATTGGCCCGATGCACGCCAGATATTGGAAATGATCCGCGACGTATGAATACCGCATCGGAAACACGTTCACGAACCCCAGCGCCGGCACAAGCGTCCCGGCGAAGAAAAGCATCGCCGCCGCCGGCCCGCGACCGATCCGACCCCGCAACAGCCAGCATCCGATCAACAATCCCATCGCCGCCAGGGGAAACAAAATCCACATCGGCCGCTGCGCCGGATCGACCTGCCAATGCGGATAGATGAAGCTCAAGTGTCCCGGCCAGAGGAGTTTCACCAAATAAAACCAAAACGCCCGGCCCGCGATGCAGAGGCGATCCAGCGGAGTGAGAAAGTCAAAATCCGGCCCGATGGCGCCGACCACGTGCTTCTCCATCCATCCCGTCAAGAATCCCATCGCCATCCCCGCGATCAGCATCGGCGTCACCGGCCACACGTCGCCGGCGCGGATTTTCCCCCGCTTCCACCAGCACAAAACCAAGATCGCCGCTGGCAGCGTGGCCGTGACCGATTTGCTCAACAATGCCGCCGCGAAGAAGAGCAGGCTCAGAAAATACCATCCCGCCCCAACGTGGAGGGCAAGCCCTCCACTCCCGCTGCTCGCTTCCCCCTGCCAAATTCGTCGGCCCCATTTCGTCCGCAAATATGCCCACAGCGAAAGGAGAAAAAAAAATCCGCTGAGGACATTTTTCCGCTCCGTGGCCCAGGCGACCGATTCCACTTGGAGCGGATGCACCGCAAAGATCATGGCCGCCGCCCATGCCCCGCCGACCTTCAGCCGCCGCAGCAGTCTCCACAGCATCACCGCTCCCGCCGCGTGCAGCACAAGATTGTCCAGGTGGTATCCGAACGCGCGCAGACGCCAGAAATGATATTCAACCCACAGCGTCGTATGCGTCAGCGGATAATACTGCGGCTCGGCCTTCAACGGCTCCAGCCAGATTCGCTCCAGCCCCTTGGGCGTATGAAGCTGGAAATTGTCCTCGATGTACCGGTTGTCGTCCCAGATGAATCCATTGCCCAGCGTCGGATAATACGCGGCAAACGTAATGGCGATCAGAGCGAAAAGTTGCCACCACTGCCGGCCCCATCCCTTCGCCTGGTCTAATGAAACGTCGCTCTTCTCTTTATCTAGCTTTTGTTGCACTTGGGAGCCTCAAGCGCAGATTACCGCGAAGACGCGAAGGACGCGAAGCTGCGCGAAATTAAATTACTATTCCTTCGCGTTTTCTTCGCGTTCTTCGCGTCTTCGCGGTAAATCCTGCCGAAAACGCGGTAATGGGGAGTGATCACGGCATCGTCGCCGGCTGCGTGGCGCTTCGCGTCGTCGCCTTCATGCTCGCCTTCATCTGCAACGCCAGCTCCAGGTTCTTCTGCGCGCTGGTCAGGTTCGGATCGATCTGGTACGCATCCTTGAACGACTGGACCGCCGCATCGAAGTCGGCCATATTCGTCGGCTTGGACGCCAGGATCACCCGTCCGATTTCGTTGTATGCCGGGGCGTAACGAGGGTCCAGATCGCTCAGGATGATCATCAACTGCTGCCTGGCCCCGGCCAGATTGCCCGCGTTTTCCATCAACAATGCCAGCCGGAATCGGGCGTCTTTGTTCCTGGGATTCAGACCCACCGTACGCGCGTAATCCATCGCCGCGGCCCGGCTATATTTATTCTCCGAATTCACGTCGCCGTGCTCCCGCGAAAACTCCGCCAACGTCCAGTCGATGTTCCCGCACTGAAATACCGCCAGCGGCAATACCCGCGCCGCCTCCGGACCCACCGTCGGCGATTTCAGCCCAGCTTCCGCAAGCTCCCCGGATTTCTCAAAATCCTCCTGCGCCTCCAGGCATACCTCGACAAACCGCTGCTCCTCGGCCGTGTTCGGCCGCGTCGTCGCCGACGCCTCCCGCGTTTGCGCCATATGCGAAAGTCCCTTGTGAATCTGTTGCCCCCGATTCAAATCCACGATCCCCAACGTGTAATACGGCAGCGGATCCTTGCCGGCGGCGCTGAACGCCAGCGCGATCTTCAATTCCTGTGACGCATGCTCCAGAAGGGCGCCCGAATCCGAATCCGGCGAACGCATCCGGGTGATGTCGTTCTGCGCCCATTGATCGTGCGCCTTGTAGCGCACGTCGTCCGGCGTCGCGGGATTCTGCAAGACCCGCTTCAGCAGCCGATCCGAATCGTCCAGCAGTCTCAGCGCTTCCGCCGCCGACGACTTCGACGAATCCGGGTCTCCGCCGGTAAAAAATCGGTCCGCCTCGTCGAACGCCGCGCTCGCCTCGCCCTGCCTGATCCGCCCCAGGTTGTACGCCGCCAGCCAGCTCCGCGGGTTCTTGTCATCCTGAAGCACGTCCTGCCACAGCCGCGACGACGTTGTGAAAACGTCGGCGCGGAGCCACGCCGCGGTCCCAAGCACCACCAGCAATGCCGAAACCAGCGCCGCGACCGCCGCCGAATTCCCCGGCGCCGCCTCCTCCCCCGGCCCTGCTCGTCGGTTCCAAAGCGGGCCTAGAATCCGCGCCGCCATGGCAACGAACAGAACGATCAGCCCAATCCCCGCCACATATTGAAAATGATCCGCCACGAACGAGAACCGGAACGGATAAACGTCAAAGAACCCCAGCGCCGGAAAGAGCAGGGCGAGATAGCAAATCGCCGCCGCCAGCGGCCCGCGACCGAGAATGCGGATGCCCGCCGCCAACGCAACCAGCGCGATTCCCGCCGCGATCAGATACCCCCATTGCCCTGCGTTCCCCGCGTCGGGAACGATCCGCGGATACACGAACGATTGGTGGATCGGCAACGCCAGCTTGCCGAGGTAGAACCACACGTCTCTTCCCGAGATCAAAAGCCGCTGGACCAAGCTCAGTTGCCAATCCGGCCCGTACGCCCCGACCGGGCCGTTGGGATCGGTCTCCAGCCGCGAGGTCTCCATCGCCAGGGCCGCCCCGATGACCAGCATCGGCAGCGCCCCCACGATCCGCCAAACCGAAAGCCGCCGCTTCCACCACAGCACCGCCAGCACCGCGACCGGCAGAAAAACCACCACCGTCTTGGCCAACATTGCCAGCAGGAACAGCCCCGCGCTGATTAAATACGCCTGCCAATCCTCCCGCACCTTCCACGCCCGGTGGTTGGAATCGGGATCGCGCAGTCCCGCGAATTCAAAATAAAACAGCGCCGATCCAATCGCCAGCAATCCGCTCAGGACGTTCTTGCACTCGCTGATCCAGCAGACGGACTCCGCCTGGAGCGGATGCACCGCCCATATCGCCGCCGCCGCCCATGCGCCCGGGATCGACAGCCGCCGCAGCAGCCGCCAAAGCACCACCGCCGCCCCCGCGTGCATCAGCAGGTTCACCACCCGATATCCCAGCGAGTTGTTCCCCCAGAATTGATGCTCCACCCACAACGCCGTGAACGAAAGCGGATAATACTGGATCGTCCCCGGCGGGATTTTCCAAATCTCTTTCAGCCCCGACGCGTCCTGCAACGCCTTGTTCTGCGTGACGTATTGGTCGTCATCCCATAAAAACGTCCCGTTGATCGCCGGCCAGAACGCCACCAACGCGATCAGACCCAGCACCGCCGCCCACAGATACCAGTCCTTCCCCGATGCCGGATCATCCGGCATGGTAATCACGAACGGCTGCATTTCTTCACCCCCGGTCGATTCGGGGGATGGATCGGGCGGTTGCGTCGGTTGGCTCATCGGTTTCCTCGTCAGGGGTCAAGTTGGCGACTATTCTCGGCTTGCCTCTTTCCCCCTCCCCTGGTACTCCGGGGGAGGGTTGGGGTGGGGGTCTTCGTTGCACAAGCCATGAACAAGCGCTGCACCAGCATCTCTCTCGTCGGCGTGACTTTGGCAACCGATTATAATTACATAACGTCCCCCATCAGGCAACTACGCCCCGTGTCCATTGATTGTTGCCCAACACCCGCCAAGGAAGAATAATGTCCCAACGGAGATCGACGACGCCCATGAGCACCGCAATCCTCCCCAGCGCCCTCAACGATCCCATCAACGCCCGAATCCTTGCCGTATCCGAGGACCAAATCTCCGGCTTTTCCCGCGATCCCATCGGCCAGATCGCCAAGCAATCAGGCCTTGAGCCGGCCCTCGTCATCGAACGCATCACCGCCATGCTCCGCGCCGGCGTCATTCGCCGTGTCCGCCAGACCCTCCTGGCAACCAATCTCGCCCAAGGCTCGTTGGTCGCCTGGGTGGTTCCGCCTGACCAGCTCAACTCCGCTTTTGACTGGATGTTCCAGAACGATCCTTTTTCCGGCCATGTTGTGATTCGCAGCACCGATTCCGCCGTTGTCGGGAGCAAGTACCGGCTATGGACCACCCTGAAAATCCCGCAGGGTTTCTCGATGGAGAAGCATTGCCGCCATCTCTGTTCCCGCACCGGCGCCGAGCAGTTCAAGCTTATGCCCGCCAAGCGGCTCTTCGTGCTTGGCGTGGGCCACGTCCGCCGCCGCGGCCTCGAACCCG
>JBEKXM010000193.1:0-8077 GCA_049512115.1 Tepidisphaeraceae bacterium
GTAGGATTTTAATGCATGGTGGATATATGCGGCTGACAAAAGTTAACAAATCCTTTGCACATTCTAAAATGCTTCGCGTTGGGGGGCGGCAAAGGCGATAATCGCCGCACAATCGACAACGGCCTGAAATTTAGAGCCGCTAAAAATACCTAATGAGCCTGCAACGACGCAATTTTCGGCCCCAATCAAGGAGCGACGACGAGCAGTATTCTCTGGATATGGCGAGGAGGAGCGACGCCGAGTGGGGCCGAAAAGTGCGTCGCCCTTCGGGTGGGCCGGAAAAGGCCCGTCTGCGGCGTTGTCGCTCCTCAACGACCCATCTTCGTCAGGGTCGCTTCGTCGCTTCGCCTTGCATCCGGGCCTTTTCCGGCCCATTGCAGGCTCATTAGGTATCTTTAGAGGCTCCTAAGAACTTGGCGACTGTCCAATGCAAGCGATCGACTGGATTTTGACTGTTTTGCCGATCCTGCTGGTAATCGCCTGCGCGGTGTACACCCGGCGATATGTCAAGAGCGTGGCGGATTTCATGGCCGGGGGCCGCGCCGCCGGACGGTACATCATTTGCAACGCCAAAGGGCAGGCTTCCACCGGCGTCGCCAATACTCTTTCCAAATTCCAGCCTTTGATCACCGCCGGCTTTTGCCTCTCGTGGTGGGATTCGCTGTCGATGCCGGTGTACATGCTGGTGGCGATCTTCGGGTTTGTCGTCTACCGCTATCGCCAAACTCGCGCCATGACGCTCGGGCAGTTTTTCGAGATGCGCTATTCGCGCCGCTTTCGATTGTTCGCCGGGGTCCTGGGGTTTTTGTCGGGGATCCTCAATTACGGCATTTTCCCCGCGGTCTCGGCGACGTTTTTCGTCTATTTCCTCGCCCTGCCGCAGCACGTCCATCTGTTCGGCATGGCGGCGCCGACGAACGTGCTGATCATGGCGGGGTATCTGAGCTGCGCCCTGGCGATGATGCTGGTCGGGGGACAGATCACGCTGATGGTGACCGATTGCCTGGAGGGAATCCTATCGCATCTGGTTTGGGTGGTGGTGATCGCGGCGATTTTCTGCGTGATCAGTTGGCCGCAGCTGCGCGCCACCCTCACCAACGCTCCGCCGGGAAATTCCATGGTCGATCCATTCGATCAGAACAAGACCAAGGACTACAACGTCTGGTACGCGATGATGCTGCTGATAACGACGGTGTACGGCACGATGGCCGTGCAGAAGGACAACAGCTTCACTTCCGCGGCGCGGAATCCGCACGAATCGCGGATGGGGGTGGTGCTGGGCAATTGGCGGACGATGGCTCGGAACGTGATGCTGGTCGTCTTGGCGCTGGGGGCGCTGACGTTCATAAAACTGCCTGGTTTTCCAGGCCGGGCGGCACTTCAGGCCATTGCCGATCCGGAAATCCGCTCCCAGATGCAGGTCCCGATCGCATTGCGATACATGTTGCCCGTCGGCGTCAAGGGTTTGTTTTGCCTGATCATGGTGCTGACGCTGATGTCCGGCGATGCCAGCCACATGTTGACCTGGGGCGGGATTCTCATACAGGACATCGTATTGCCTCTGCGCAAGACCCCGATGACGCCGCGGCAACACGTCCTGGTTCTCCGGATCGCGGTCATCGGCGTGGCGGTCTTCGCGTTTCTCTTCAGCGTTTTCTTCCATCAGAAGCAGGACATCGTGATGTGGTGGCTGGTGACCGAGGGGGTTTTCCTGTGCGGCGGCGGCGCGGCGATCATCGGTGGACTGTATTGGAAAAAGGGAACCGCCGCCGCCGCGTGGGCGGCGCTCATCACCGGATCGGGGATCACGCTGGGCAGCATCTTGATCGTCCACGCTTTCCCCTCGCTTTCCAAATACTTCGACTTCAACGGCAACCAGGCCCGCTTTATCGCCGCCGCGGCTTCGGTGGCGGTTTACATCGTCGTCGCCCTGCTCACCTGCGGTGAGGATTTCGACATGGACCGCATGCTGCACCGCGGGCGATATGCGCTGAAAGACGACCTGGCCGCGCCGCCGGCCCCGTCGCCGCAGCGCCGCCGAAAACTCAACTGGTCCAGCCTGCTCGGCTTCGACGCCGACTTCACTCTCGCCGACAAAATCGTCTCGGGCGGGATATTCTTCTGGTCCATGTTCTGGCTCGCCGTCGTGGTGGTCGGCACCATCTGGAACCTCATCCACCGCTGGCCCGCCGACGTTTGGGCGACGTATTGGCTGATCGTCGGAATCATTTTGCCCATCATCGTGGCGGCGGTGACGCTGGTTTGGTTTGGCATCGGCGGGTTTATCGACCTAGGTCTGTTTTTCCGCCGCCTTTCATCCATGAAGCGCGACCAGCGCGACGATGGAAGCGTCGGAGAATACGAGCGCTCCCAAACCCCCGGTAATCCAGCCTCTTCCCCCGCAAACGCCCCGATTTCGGCGTCAAAAAGTACAACGATTTCATAAAAAGTTGTCAGGAAACGCGATAGCTAACTCGCCAAACCGATAGTAATGTTTAGCAGTACGAAATCTCCGCACGTGGCTCATATCCGCTGCGTAGTACATTTCGTCGGAGGCCGCTTATGAAGAGGTTTAGTAAAGGGTTCACGTTGGTCGAGTTGCTGGTGGTGATCGGCATCATTGCGGTGTTGATCGGCATTCTCCTGCCCGCCTTGCAGAAGGCGCGCGACCAGGCCAACACCGTCGCGTGCGCATCGAACATGCGCCAGTTCTTTCAGATCTGGACGATGTACGCCGACGACTACCAACAATGGGCCCTGCCCTGCTATTACGAGGACAGTAACGGAGAAAAGGATTGGTGGCAGTATCAATTGATCGGCCCCGAAATGGGCAAGGCGGGTCAGTTTTTCGGAACTGGCGGCGGCGGTCAGGCCGGTTACGCGATGGGAAACTGGACTATCGAGGCTAGCGTTCTGAGATGTCCGGCTGCGTTGCATGACCTCGACCCCCAGCAAGCTACCTATGCCGCCTATGGGGGGAACTGGGGCACCGCTTATTTTGGCGACTACCTGTACAATTATTACATGGGGGTTACCAAATATCCCTCGGGCGGTGGGCTCTCCGCAGGGCAGTATGTCGTTGCCACCAACCCGAAACTATCGCAAATACCCGGCAACGTCATGCTGCTGACGGAGTCTTATAAGCCGAATTTCGATTCCACGTATACGGCGAAACACAGCAGCAGTAGCGGCGCTGAAAAAGGTCAGCCCGCAGGCTACAAGCCTTACTTCCAGAACTGGAGCGTTTTGATCAACAATCCCGTAGCCAACCCCGAAGGTAGTGCGGGGGTCGTAAACCGCGTTGGCACCCCGCACGGGGGTGGGAAACTTTGCAATGCTTTGTCTGCCGACGGGCACGTCTCGGAGATTAATCCATTCACCCAACCGCTCGTGCCAATCACGATCGTTCAGGGCAACACCTACACGTACTCGTCGAGCACCAACCCGCAGTACACCTACGCCCTCGCCGACAAAGCCCGCTTCATGGAATATCTGATCGGCCCCGCTGGCACCTCGCAGATCCCGTCCTACAGCGGCGGCACGGGACCCGGAGCGTTGGGTACTCTCTTTGTCCCAACGAGCAGCGATCCATACGAAAGGGGTTGGAACAAGGGATTTCAGGCATTGCCGTAATTGGCCGCAAACATTCCAAGCGAATCACCGGGACGCGATTGCGTCCCTTTTTTGTTGGGAATCGGCTCCGGTCGCCGCCGACGGCGGCTCAGTTTGGCACGAGTGTGCCCGCAATGCCGCCCATGAGGCCAAAAATGCAACGAAACTCACTTTTTGTACAAATCTTTTGACAAGGCAATTGCCGCGCCTTGAAGTATGATTCCTGAGTGTAAGTCGGAAACAAGTCAAAGCAAGAAAACTCGTTTTGGAGGGTTCCATGAAGAAGTTGCATCTTCGGAGGCACGGCATTTCTCGCACCGCGCGCACCGCCAAGGCCGGTTTGGTTCTAGCCGCTGCCACCGTCTCGGTGTTATTTAGCCGGAAGGCTTCGGCGATCACCGCCACCTGGACGGGCGCCGATCCCGGTCAAAATTGGTCCGACCCGGTCAATTGGAACAGCGCCGTTCCGGGCAGCGATCTCGGCACCACCACCAATACCGACACCGCTGTGTTCAACAGCACGCCCGTATCCAACGCCGTCACCCTGGACACGGCCAATTGGAACATCCAGAACATCACTTTCGACACCTCAAGCGCGGACAATTTTAACATCGGCTCCACCACGGGGAACTCTCTGCTGCTGACCAACGGCGGCTTAATATGGGAGACCTCTTCTGTCGCCGGCACCGCTTCCGAAACCATCAGCGCGCCCATTGTGCTCGAGGGCACGACCTACACCGTCCAGAACGATTCCGGCACCTCGACCAGCGGGCTCAAATTGGACGGCACTATTTCCGGCGGCGCCGCCGGCGCCACGGTGCTGACCCTTCAGGGCGCTTCCACCTCGACCAGCAACCAGGTTCTTGGCGCCATCTCCAACGGGGTTTCCTCGAGCGTGGGCATACTCAAGACCGGGGCCGGCACGTGGCAACTCGCCTCCACCACCGCCACCAGCTACACCGGCCCGACGACCGTCACCGAGGGCATATTGGACGTGACAACCGTCACGGGAATCTCCGCCGCCACCGACGTCACCGTCAGCGGCATCATCAACACCAGCATCACAAACGCTTTCGAGTGGGGGGTCGCCAGCCCGGGCCCTTATCCAACGATACACAGCCTCACCGTGAATCCCGGCGGCAATTTCGGTGAAGTCAACGGCAACTACTTTTGCAACATCGCCAACAACACCGGCCCGGCCCTCATCCTGAACGGTCAGTCGAGCGTCATCTCCGACTCCGGCGATCCCAAATGGAACGGCTCGGTCATTCTGGCCGGCACCGGCCCGGCCGGCACCGGCGGCATCGTCTTCACCAACAGTACCTCCACAAGCTTTTCGATGTCGGAGCAGAAAAATATCAATTTCGGAACCGTCAATCGAACCGTATATGTAACCAAGGGCACGGGTTCCACCGACTTCCAGTTCAGCGGCACCGGCTATACCAGGTCCGGCACCGGCGGCATCATCAAAACCGGCGCGGGAACCCTCAAGTTCCAGGACACCGCCGAGTTTGGCGAGCAGTTCACCGGCCCCATCGAAATCCAGGAAGGCTCGATCAAGCAGACCGGCAACGGCACCAACAACATGTGGTCGGGCGTCAATACCCTGCTCATCGACGGCGGCAACTTTAACCTCCAAGGAAACGGCAACGCCGGCGACGCGACCTTTGCCGCGGTCACCATGACGTCCGGGTCCATCTCCGGCAACACCTATAACCGAATTTTCGCTCCCAGCTTCACCTTCAATGTTGCCACCGGCAATACCTTCAACGTGGGCGGCAGCTTCGGCGATGAAAGCGGCGGCGCCATCAATCCCGTGGATGGAACCGTCCCCAACACCACTTCCGCGGTACTCATGAACGGGCCTGGACAAGTCACCATGTCCGGCACCTTCAACACGTACTCGGGCGGCACGACCATCAACACCGGGACCATGCTCGTAAACCCGAACTTCGGTGCCACCGCCGGCAACGGGCAGGCGCTCGGGACCGGCGACCCGCTCGGGACCGGAGCCGTCTCGATCAACGGCGCAACATTGAGCTTCGACCCCAGTGTCGCCGCCGGCTCCGGAATCGCCACCAGCTATAACGTCGCGCACCTCAACGCCGGGACGCAGTTCACCTACGGCGGCGGCAACACCATCAACCTCAAGCAAGGCAACGAAACCAACGTCATCGTGACCGTCGGAAACGCCGGTGCGGGCGGATCGGTGCTAAACCGCGTCAATAACGGCACACTGGTCATTGCCGCCGCACTCGGAACCGCCAATCTCGGCGGTACCGAGCAGTTCATCGTTACCGGCGCGGCTCCCACCCTCACCAACGGAATCGTCAACACCGCGATCGTCGGACAAAACAACGATTCCAACGCCTCCGGCGACTTCCTCACCTACGGCGGCACCGGATTTGCCCTCGGCGCCTATTCGCCCAGCATCAATATCAATACCGCCGGCTTTGCCGCGGTTTACAATGCCGGCGCCGGAGGCAACACGAACGGACTCACCGCAGCCGCCACGGTCTACGCTCTGAATGCCGAAGCACAGACGATCGACGTCGCTGGACACGCGCTCAACGTCGGCGACAACCTTGTCGGCCACCAGGCCGGCGTGATTCTCAACGGCGGTTCAATTATCGACAGCGGGGGCACCGGCGCGCTCGCCTTCAACCAGGATGAAGGAACCATCTTCACCAGCAAGGCTGGCGGAACCATTTCCGCCAGCATCACCGGCACCGGCGGCGTCACGGCCTTCGGCCCCGGCAAGCTATACCTCACCGGCAACAACTCATTCACCGGCGGCCTGAACGTCAATCAAGGCACCGTTAATGTCGCCACCGACTCCAATCTCGGCGCTTCCGGCGGCTCGATCACCTTCGGTGGCGGAACCCTGCAATTCGCCAGCAGCTTCCCAACCGCCGTCACGCGTTCGATCATCATCAACGCCGGCGGCGGGACCATCGATCCTCAGTCCGGCACGCTCACCGTCAGCTCCAACGTCACCGGCGCCGGACCGCTCACCAAGGTCGGCGTGGGCAACCTGATCCTCAACGGCTCGGGCAACACATACGCCGGAACCACCACCATCAGCGCCGGCAACCTGCAAATCGGCAACGGCGGCGCCGGCGGCAGCCTCGGCTCCGGCAACGTCATCAACAATGCCGGGCTGATCTTCAACTCCTCATCGCCCATCACCGTCGCCAGCGTCATCTCCGGATCGGGAAATCTCTCCCAAAGCGGCACTGGCACCGTCGCACTCAATGCCTCCAACACCTATGCCGGCACAACGACAATCAATTCCGGCACGGTTCAGGCCGGCAACGCCAACGCCCTTGGCTTCGGCGGCGCAATCACCGCCACCTCGGTTGCCTCATTCCCCGTCGCAACCGTAAACTCCGGCGCCACGCTCGATCTCAATGCGCAGACCCTCAACAAGCCCGTGACGCTCAACGGCGGCACCCTCACCAACAGCAACACCTCCGCCACGGCCGGCCTTTCCACCGGTGTCAACGGATATGTCGTCACTTCGGGCGGCAGCGGCATCTCGGCCGACCTGACCACCGTGACCGGTGGCGGCGGCGGCGGAGCCAGCGCCACGCTCCTTCTGGGTCTGACCAATAACTCCTTCACGGTTACCGGAGGATCGGGGTACACCGTCGCCCCGACGGTTACCATCTCCGGCGGCGGGGGCACGGGCGCGACCGCTACCGCTTCCATCAGCGGCGGCGCGGTCACGGTCACCCTCAACACTGCCGGCGTCGGCTATACCGCCGCGCCTACATTCACCCTCTCCGGTGGCGACGGCACCGGCGCCAGCGTCACCGCCAATGCCGACAACTTCACCGCCGTTGGCGCCCTGGCCGTCCTGCCCGGCAGCGGATATACCTCCGCTCCAACCGCGACGACTCCCTACATTAACAACCCCAGTGCGGTTACTTCAGTGACGCCGACCATTACCTCCATTCTGGATACTCTCAGCGTTCAGGCGAGCAGCACCATCAACGGCGCCGGCGCGTTCGCACTCAACACCGGCGTGAACGGGGCGGCTGCCTCCGGAACGGTTACCTTGACCCTGGATGGCACCTCCTCCGCCAATTCCATCGGCGGCGTCATCAGCGACGGAACCGCCGGCGGGAAGCTCGCACTGGCCAAGTCCAACAGCAGCACCTGGACCCTCACCGGCGCCAACACCTATTCCGGCGGAACAACCGTCAATGCCGGAACCCTGGACGTCAGCAACGCCACCGGCTCCGCCACCGGCACTGGAAACGTGACCCTCACCGGCGGCGTGCTCGCCAGCGATTCCGGTTCCATCAGCGGCAACGTGTCGGCTGGCACAACCTCGGTCATCGCACCGGGCGGCGTCGGAACCATCGGCACGCTTTCCCTTGGCGGACTTTCCACCGTCGCCGGCGCTACCCTCAATTTCGATCTGGGCACCGGATCAGGCACCATCACCAATGGCGACCTG
>JBEKXM010000194.1:0-8072 GCA_049512115.1 Tepidisphaeraceae bacterium
AATATGAGGATAAGTATTTTCTTTCGCTGGTCGCCCAAACGTACACGGATGTAATTCTTACAAATGGATTGCTGGGCAAGTTGGTTAGAGCTTGGGAGGAAGATCGAGAATGTGAGCGTAGGGGCGACCCTGTCGGCAAGAAACCAAGGGAAATGATTGTTAGGCCGACGACGGAATCGGCAATCGACAATACCCAGCAATCAATCGCAGCTTTGAAAAAGGCGGTTGAGGGAAAATACGCGGCTCTTTAATTTTCATCGGACAGACACGGTATCACGGTTCGGATAAGCCGACTCGCCCCTGATCCGCCGCCAGGATCGCCCCAGTAGCCTCTAATTCGCATCCTGCGGCGTTTATCCCGCCCGTTCCAACTGAACGTCAACCGTCCATGTCGGCTCTTTGTCTCGCGTTCCGTGTTCGACATTTTCTGCTCGGAATGAAATGTCCACCACGTTGCCGTTTTTCAGCTCTACTCGCGTAACCGCGTAGTAATCTCGCCCATCCCGCTCAAAGTAGCAACCAATCCGATTGATGAGCGTATGGAACGCGGCCCTAATTCGTACCCGTTGCTCATTGGTCAATTGCCCCTTCAATGCCGAACGGAGCAATTCCATTGCTGCCCTTGCATCTTCGCTCCGATTGCCGCCCGCCGCCTGCCCCTTCGCTTCGTCAAGTTGATTCATCAATCCGGCTCGTTTTACGTCCAAAGCGGTGAGAACGCTCACGACGCTGGTTGTGCGACTTGCCGAGCCATTTAGAAGCGCCTGATTAGCGGCTTCAATCTTGGCATCGACTTCGGCGATACGCCCGTTGAGCGATTCAATCTCACGGGCCGTGTCTTTCGCCCGGCTATCGGAGCTGACAAACATTGAAGGATCGGACAATCGAAAGAGCATCGCCTTTTCAAATGCCGAAACGGGAAATCCACAAAACTTCGCCGCCCCCGTACGCCCTTCAATCGCGGCGGTTGAAACATAGCGGCGTCCGTTACCCTTGTTATTGACTTGCATTTTCGAGCCGTCTTGACCGCTGTAGAGCAAGCCGGCAAACAAATTGACGAATTGCGATTGCGGCCCGCGTATCCTTTTGCGAGCATTCAAGGCGTTTTGAACTGCATAGTAATCTTGTTCGCTGATGATCGCGGGATAGTAGCCCTTGATCGGCTCTCCCACGGCTTCGCGGATGGTTCCCGCCCGCGACGTATGCGGCTGAAACTCGCCGATAACGGATCGGCTTTTGAACATCAATGCAATGGTTGCTTTGGCGAAGTGCTTGGCGCGCCCGATGGGATCGCATTCGGCGTTCAGGATTCGCGCGATATGTCCCAAACCGTGACCGTTGAGGGCGAGCCGATAAGCCTTTTGAACCACCGCAACTTTCTCAGGCACGGTGACAATTTCGCCATCAACCATCTTGAGCCAACTCGGCAACTTTCCAGTCAGGGGCTTGTGGCCAATTTGCTTCCGTTTCTCTTGCCAAGCCTTCGCAAGCCGAAAGGATTTCTTTTCGGATTCGTCATTGGCCGTGGTGAATTTCAAAATCGCCAGCATCAATTTCGTGGTGTCCAACTTGCCGCGTTCAAACCTGTCGCCCGTGTTCAGTGTAACCAGAATGACGCCCGCCCGGATGATCGCCAGGAACATCGCCAGCGATTCTTCAATCGCTTGCCGCGATAGCCGATCCAATTCCTCCACGAGCAAGTAGGAGCCTTTGGGGATTTTGCCCGCTTCAACCAACCGAAGGAAATCGGCAAGCGATCCTTCGGTAGCGTTGCGGCCTTTGAATGCCGATACGCCAAGATCGCTCAATCGTTCCGTGATTTTCAATCCATTCGCCGCTGCCCATTTCTCGGATAGTTCCAACTGGCGGCGCTGGCTGTCGCCTTTGATTTGCTCGGCGAGAGAAAACCGCAGATACGATATGACGATTGGTTGCATCGGCATATCGTTGACGTTAGGGGTCGTAGGTCAATTTGTCCAATACATCCTGACGTTGTGCTGGCCGGGCGGGGCGCATTGGTGGGCGGTGATGGCGATGGGGCCGATCGAATGCATGCGGCACGCGATCGAATGGTTGGATCGGTTTCCCGGTGCGACGGTGATGGTTTCGCCGCCGCCGATCTGGCTGATGGTGGGGTATTACGGGTTGATCCTGCTGTGTTTGGTCCCATTTCGACGAGTGGCGTGGCGGTGGCTGGCGAGGGCGTCAATGGGAGCGTGGGTGGCGCTGCTGTTGTTGCCGAACGTGGGAAGCGCGGCGCCGGCGGCGGCCATGGCGCGCCAGCCGCTTCGGATCACGTTGGTTTCCGTGGGCGCCGGGCAGACGGCGATCGTGCGGCCGACGGCCAATCATGCGGTGTTCGTGGATGTGGGATCGGCGACGATTTCGGATGTGGGGCGGGGGTTGGTGTTGCCGTGTTTGCGGACCGAGGGTTGCACGAACGTGGACAGGATTTTTCTGAGCCACGGCGATTTCGACCACATCAGCGGGGCGGCGGAGGTTTTCCAGAGGTTCGACGAGCCGGTGGTCTACACCAGCCCGCATTTTGCGAGGCATGCGGTGGGGAACGTGCCGGCCGAGGCGCTGCTAGACACGCTTGATCGCGCGGGCCGGCCGCCGACGATCATCCATCAGGGCGATCATCTCGAACTGGGCAACGGCGCGGGCATCGACGTGCTTTGGCCGCCGGTGGATTGCGACATGAATTCCAACAATTGCGGGTTGGTGCTCAAGCTGACGTTCGCGGGTGAGGCGGTGCTCTTCCCGGCGGACATCCAGGAGCCGCCGGAGCGCGAACTGCTCAAACATCCGGAGCTATTGCGGGCGGACGTGCTGGTGGCGCCGCATCACGGCAGCGAGGAAGTGACCACCGGCGATTTTCTCCGGGCGGTGCATCCGAAATACATTCTGGCCTCGAATGGGTACAAGCTGACGCACAAGCAGCGGGTTTTCGACGTCGTGGCACAGGATTATCCGGTGTATCGGACGAGCCGCTGCGGGGCGATCGACGTGACGATTGAGCCAACGGGGGAAATCGAGATTCAAACGTTTCTCGGCGTGGGGCCGCAGGAACGGGTGGCGGCGAAATAAACCACAGAGAGCACCGAGGACACAGAGCACACAGAGACAAAACTGTCGATTTGCTTTCTCGGTGTGCTCTGTGGTCTCTGTGGCCTCTGTGGCAGACTTTTTGTGAGGCGTGTTTAAGCTGAAAGTTGTCTCACGACGGCGTCAACCGCTTCGGCGGAATTGGCGAGGGAGGAATTCGCACCGGCGGATTTCACCGGGGGGTCGCCGTCGCGCTGGCCGAGGGCGGCGCGGAGATGGAGCGTCTGATTTTCGATCCGGGCGTGGACGGCGATCGGAGAATGGCAGTCGCAATTCAGGGCGGCAACGACGGATCGCTCGGCCTCGACGGCAGCGCGGGATGTGGGATCGTCCAACTCGGCGAGAACTTGGCGCGTGTTGGCATCGTCTTTTCGGCATTGCAGGGCGAGCGCGCCCTGGCCGGGAGCGGGCAACATTTCTTCCAGAGACAAGCGGTGCATGAACGATGGGTCGAATAGGCCGGCGCGGATCAGGCCGGCGTAGGCGAGGATGGTGGCGGCGAAATCGCCGGCGCGAAGTTTTTTGATGCGGGTGTCGATGTTGCCGCGGATGGATTGGATGCGCAAATCAGCTCGATGCGCCAGGAGTTGGCAGCGGCGGCGGAGGCTGCCGGCGCCGATGACGGAATTGAGAGGCAGCTCGTCAATCGTGGCGTGCGGGGAAATCAGGACGTCGCGTGGATCGGCGCGCTCGGGGATGGCGGCGATAATCAGGCCGGATGAATCGAGAAGGGGCATGGTAACGGGGATGTCCTTGCAGCTATGGACGGCGAAGTCGATTTCGCCGGCAAGCAGGGCCTGCTCGAGTTCCTTGACGAACAGCCCCTTGCCGCCGGCATCGTAGAGCGGACGATCGGCGATTTTGTCGCCGGTGGTCTTGATAATGATGGATTGGATTTGCAAGTCCGGCCTTCGGCGGCGGATTTCGGCGGCGACCAGCGCGGACTGGCTGCGGGCAAGCAGGCTTCCGCGCGTGCCGAGACGAATCGGGGGCATGGAGGTATCTTAGCGGATTATGTCGGAAAAAGTGTGCGTCACGGGCGCGAGCGGATTTGTGGGTTCGGCGATCGTGGAGGAGTTGGTTCGGCGCTCGGTGGCCGTGAACGCGCTGGTGCATCGGCGGAACGCTTCGCCGCTGGGCGCGAATGTGCGGGTGATCCGGGCGGATTTGTTGGATTCGGCGGGCCTGGACGATTCCATAAGCGGATGCGCGACGGTCATTCATCTGGTCGGAATCATCAAGGAAATACCCAAGGCGGGAATCACGTTCGATCGGCTTCACGTGGAGGCGACGCGGAACGTGGTCGAGTCGGCAAAGCGCGTGGGGGTGAAGCGGTTCATTCAGATGTCCGCCCTGGGAGCGCGCGCGGATGCGGTCAGCGAATATCACAAGACCAAATGGAAGGCGGAGGAAATCGTGCGCGGCAGCGGGATGGATTGGACGGTTTTTCGGCCGTCGCTGATCCATGGGCCGGGGGGGGAGTTTATGCGGATGGAAGCTCGCTGGGTCCGGAAGCAGGCGGCGCCGTATTGGTTCATGCCGTATTTTGGAGCGGGAATTCTGGGTCTGGGCGGCGCGGGGAGATTGCAGCCGGTGTACGTGCTGGACGTGGCCAGGGCATTCGTCGAGGCGATCGCCAATCTGAAGACCGCCGGGCGCGCTTATGGATTAGGCGGGGCCCAGCGATTGAGCTGGCCGGAAATGCACCGGGCGGCGGCTGAGGCGATCCTGGGGAAGAAGCGGGCCGTCCTACCGATCCCGGCCTGGTATGGCAGAATTCTGGCGGCGATCGTGCCGGGCTGGCTGTTGCCGTTCAACCGGGATCAGATCGTCATGAGCCAGGAGGACAACACCTGCGATCTGTCGGATTTCGAGCGTGATTTTGGTTGGAAGCCGTTGGGATTTGCCGAGGCGTTGAAGGAGTATTCCAAATCGCTGTGATCGGATCAGCCCGGCGGGGGCCGTCGAATTGTCGCGGCAATTTTTTCTTCGAAATCGCAATTTTGGGCTGCGCGCGGGGGGGCGGGCAGTGTATGTTCGGAAGCTGACATTGCCGAGAGGCGCTTTTGACATGGGGCGGGCGTCGCCGGTATTGAGTGAAAAAAAGGGAGACCCGAGAGATGTCCGTCGCCGTCAGCGTTACACCGAGAGCCGCCGAATCAGCGGGCCAGCGGATTTATTTGGCCGTGGCGCGGGATAATTCGACGGCTCCCCCGCATCTGGAATGGATCGATGCGCTGCGTGGCTGGGCATTTTTGGGGGTGCTGATCTGCCACGTGAGCCAGAAGCTCGGCGACAGCTTGCCGGGATGGATCGGATATTGGGTTTCCAACGGTCGGTTTGGGGTTCAGCTTTTTTACATAGTTTCATGCCTGACGCTGCTGATGTCGCTGGAATCGCGGAGCCGGCGTGAACCTCGGCCGGTGGCGGCGTTTTTTATCCGGCGGGTGTTTCGCATAGCGCCGATGTTCTGGCTGGCGATCATTTTTTATACGACGTGTTTCGGGCGGGAATCGACGGCGTGGGCGCCGCATGGGGTCACCGCGTCCACGATCGCCGCCACAGCGCTGTTCGTGCACGGATGGCATCCGGCCTCGATCAACGCAGCGGTCCCGGGCGGCTGGTCGATCGCGGTGGAGATGAACTTTTATCTGCTGCTCCCGCTGTTTTTCCTGTGGGTAACGAGTTTGCGGCGGGCGGTGTGGTGGGCGGTGCTGGGGCTTTTGCTGAGCGTTGGGGCAGACCGATTTCTGCTGCATTTTGTCCAGCCGCACGTGGCGGCGGGGAATATGAGCGAATTCCTCAGCTTCCGCCAGTTCTGGCTTCCCAGCCAGATTCCCGTCTTTGCCCTGGGCGCAGTGCTGTTTCATATCCTTCGGCAACGGGCCGGAACCGGCGGCAAGAGCCGGTCGCTGGCGCTGCTGCTGGCGCTGATGGCGTTGTTCATCACGGAAACCGGGCCCTCGCGGTTCGTGCGGCATGACATGGTGTTCGCCATCGCGCTGTTCCTGGGCGCGTGGGCGGTGGCACTTGTGCCCGTGGCGATCTTCGTCAACCCGATCACACGCTATCTGGGGAAGATCAGCTACAGCGGGTATCTCACGCACACCGCGGTGGTGCTGCTGGCGCTGAGATTGTTTTACAGCCCGTCGTCGCCGCCGGTGGGGGTGGGATCGTTTGCGCTGCTGTTTTTCCTCGCGTTGATTTTGACCGTGGCGGTTTCTTCGCTCACCTATCAGCTCGTGGAAGCGCCGGGGCAAATGCTGGGGAAATGGGTGATCGCCAGGACGGTTAATCGCGCGGTGCGGGCGACGGCGTAAGAGCGCGCGTCGCAAGCGACGCGGCTAACCCGCGAATTTCCGAAGGGTCTCGATGGCGGCGCGCAGGTCGTCCAGGCGGCGCTTGCCGGACTCCTGCTCGATGGCCAGGGGCCCGGCGTAGCCGACTTCATGCAGGGCGAGAAGGAACTGGTCGAAATCGACCTGTCCGCAGCCTACGGGCGCCGGGCGGCCCCAATCCAGTCCGGGCTTGGCCGACGCGATGGCATCCTTGACGTGAACGTGACGGATGTGCCGGTCGAGCGTGTGGATCGCGTCGATCGGATCGCCGACGCCGTAGAGGATCATGTTGGCGGGATCGAAATTCACGGCGACGTTGCGGGTCGGCAGATCGTTGAGGAATTGCAGGAGTTCCGAGGCGGTTTCCTGACCCGTTTCCATAGCCAGGGTGATGCCGGACTCGGCCAGCACCGCGGCGAGGTCGGCGACCCGTCCGAGCAGCTTGGGATAATCCGCGTGATTGGATTGAGGGATGAACCCGACGTGAGTGGTGAGGATCGCCAATCCAAGGTCCTGCGCGAGCTTGCCGGCCTGTAGCGTCAATTGGCGGCGAAGAGGCCAGGAATCATCCGGCGCAAACCCGCCGGTGATGCGGATGCGTGCGATGGAGGAATAATCCTCGCGGGGAAAGGCGATCATGCCGGCGGTCACGGTAAGCCCGCTGGTCCGCAGATGGCCGAGTTCCAGACGTCTTTGCTCCTCGTCCAGAGCCAGCAGGGGGGCCAGGGCAAGCTGGAGATGGGAAAGCCCCAGCTGGCGCACCATTTGAACGAGGTCGGGCATGTCGGCCGGCTGGAGCGACCAACTGCAAACGGCGAGGGCGTGGGCTTGAAGATTCATTTCGATTGGGAGCTTGATTCGTCAGTGGAACTTCGGGTTTCGCATTTCACTTCTGAAGCAGTGTATCGCAGATGGCGTTCCTTCATCCATCGGACGCCGAGGAGATCGATGAACGCCCGCCAGGCGCGGTTGCGGAAGCCGTACTTGGCGGTGCCGGCGTAACGCGGGGAATGTTTGACGGGCGTTTCCAGCACGGTGTATCCGCGCATTTTGACCAGCGTCGGCATGAAGCGGTGGGCGCCGGCGAACAGAGGGATGCCGTCGAGGCAATGCCGCTTGTATAATTTGAGGCTGCTGGCGGAATCCTGGATGGTTTCCTGGCTGATCCAGTTTCGGATTCGGTTGGCCATGCGGGTTTGCCAGAGTCGGAAGGGGCTGTCGGCGCGTTTGCTGCGCCAACCGGTGACCATGTCGTAACCGTCGAGCAAGGGGAGGAGGCGGTTGATTTCCTCGGGATCGTTTTGCAGGTCGGCGTCGATGGTGGCGATGACCTGACCGCGGGCGGATTTGAAGCCGGCGTCGAAGGCGGCGCTCTGGCCGCCGTTGCGGGCCATGCGCAGGACGCGCAGCCAGGGCCGATCGGCCATGGCGTCGCGGAGAAGCCGGGGCGTGTCGTCGGTGCTCCCGTCATCAACGATGATGACTTCGAACGGTTTGCCGGTGAGGCGCAGGCCGGCCTCGACGCGCCGGAGCAGTTCGGGGATCACTTCCTGCTCGTTGTACGCGGGGATGACCAGCGATAATTCAACGTTCTCGGTCATTTCCTATCCGCCATTGGCCCCGAAT
>JBEKXM010000195.1:0-8067 GCA_049512115.1 Tepidisphaeraceae bacterium
AGAAACCTTGCAAAAATGGGGTTCGGCAGGTTCACGGTCATGAAGTTGACATCGTCGCTGCCAGGAGCGACTCACTCATCTTGGCATCCGTGAAATCGTTTTTTGGATCTGGGGGCGTCAGCAAGCAGGGGTTCAACGGAATAGCCGATTCGAAGCGACGGCGACATTTGAATCGATATGCGATGTTCAATCAAAGACGGGTTCGTAATGGTATCCTGAAGGCAGCATCGGAGCGATATGGTTATCCGAAGGATAAGATTCAGTTCGCCCTTTTTTGCGGAAAATTCAGGGCGTGTGACGAAGCCGTGATTCGAAGGCATCTTGAGGCGATGAACGTGGGTGCCGGTTCTGTCGAGGTGATCGGTCCCGAGCAAATTGCGGAAAGGATTATAGAATTTCCTAAGAGTCATACCTACATCAACGATCCGGTGTTGGCAACCCTGAAGCTACTGGAGCGAACGCACTATTTGCGGGGGACGACCGGGATCAATTGATTGGAGCATTCGATGGGCCTATTCAAATCCAAAGACGAGCGGCGAATCGAGCGGGAGATGAAAATCCGCGGCGGGATGCGGGCCATCGAGCGGTCCATCCGCCAACAGGAAAAATTCGCCGAGGATTTCATCCACAACGCCCAGCATGCCAAAAAGATCGGCGACGACGGGCAATATCTGTTCATCCGCAGCGCCCTGAAGAAAACTGCGGCCGTCAAGAAGATGCTGGAACGCCAGCTTCTCTCGATCCGCAACGCCATGCTGATCCAGCAGCAGGCCCAGGCCAGCCAGCAGTTCGCCGAGTCGATGGCCCTGATGGCCAAGGAAATCAGCCGGGTTTTCGGCGAATTGGACCTGACCAAGACCCAGGCCGACTGGGAGCGCGCCGTCGCCCAGGCCGGCAGCATCGAGGAACGCATGGATTTGTTCCTCGATTCGATGGAACAATCCGCCACCAGCGGCTCATCCGTCAGCACGCGCGAGGATTTGGTGACCGATGAGGAGATCGACCGCATGATCGCCACCGACGTCCTGGCCAGCGAAAAGGCGGAGCTTGGCAAACTCGATCAATTGGAATCCGAAATCGCCAAGGAATTGGGGACGAATAAGCAGAAGGATTAGAATTCCCCGCGTCAGCGAAAAATGCTAACATATCGGCATGCGGCGCCAGCGAGCGATTACCAGGGTTGATCCCGACATTCAAGGCGGAACGCCTTGTTTTGCGGGCACGCGCGTGCCGGTCAAATCGCTGTTTGATTATCTCGCCCGCGGTCGCTCCCTGGATTACTTCCTCGAACAGTTCCCGTCGGTTAAGCGTCAGCAAGCCACGGCCGTTTTGGAGCGGGCGGAAAAACTCATTTCACGTGGGCCTCGGGCGGCATGAAAGTGTTGCTCGATGAAAACCTGCCCCAAGCGCTTCGCGCCCAACTGCCGGGCCGTGATGTCACGGAGAGTCTGGAAGGTTGCTAAGAAGCGCGACGGCAAATAGCATCGGACTTAAATATGGACGTGATGATAAAGCACAGGGCGATAGATGCGGTCAAAACCCGATTGGGCTACAACATAAAACGCGTTGAAAATCTCTTGTCGCTATACGACGAGTTGGCGGCAAATAAGGAGAGCAACTATGCGAACGACATCTTGCGCTCGGCCGTCGTCCTGTTGCACGCGACACTTGAGGACGTTTTGCGGGGCCTATTAAAGTGGAAGAAAATGCGATCCAACCATAAGCAGCTAACAGATATCCAGTTCTATTTGGACGAAAAGGAATCGAAGCATATAACGCTGTCGCAGCTCGCTGCCGTTGAGGACAAGGACTTTGAGGATATGACGATTAGGGCTTTTATCAAAGATACCATCAAGAGGCATTATGACAGAGAGAGTTTCAGCAACCGCCGTCAAATAAATTACGCCCTTGAAGCGTTAGGGCTGACGCCAAGTGCTTATGCGGTGCCGTTGAACAATATTGAGCCAATGACGACGCGCCGGCATCTCATTGTTCATCAGAGCGATCGGTGCGAGCCGGTGGAAGGTAAGCATGGGAAGCTGACCGAGATTGCGAAGGAGGACGTAGAGAAATGGCGTCAAGCGGTTAGAACATTTTTGGACGACATTCTCTCCGCCCTTGAGCCAAAGCCGAGGAAAATCAAACCTATGCCTGTTGCCCAAAGCCAGAAGCGAGGGGCGCGCCCACGGTCCTAGTTCATTTGATCACCTCTAAATTTCTAGCAGATAAGGGAGATATCATTGATTGAAAATTAGTGATATCCCCTTACATGGCTTCCTTACCCGGCTCTAAGTTCCCTTTCGCATCTCCTCCGCGACTTCTGGTGTCAGTCGGTCGAGAGCCCAATCATGGCCGCGGTAAAAGTCCAATAGATAGAGCAGATCACGAACCGCGATCAGAATCTCATTCAGCTGCTTCGGATCGACATTTTCCTCACGGCCGTGGACCAATTTGTTCCGAAGTTCGATCCCTTTTTTGAGCGTCGAGATCATCGTGTTTGGTGGTCGCCGAACTTTGCCATCGAATGTCCGGCGGGCCGGAAGTTGCTCCAAGTATTCTCGGATCATCCGATCCAGCGGTGGTGACGGCAAGTTTTCCAGTATCCACGACGTGCTCGGGTTGAGATCGGTGGCCGTAATTTTGAAACCCGTTTCTGCCGCCGCGATGCCCATTACTAACGCACTTCGCGAATTCGTCTTCTTGTTCTGGCACGCCTCTCTGAGGAGATCGTGATAGAGCGGCTGTCGCGCCTTAGATCGAAACAATTCTTCTACGGCTTCGCAACGTTCCCTATTAAGAGACGCGAACTGCATTTCGGGCAGTTCAAGCAGAAACACGCCCGCAGGCATCTGACGATTCAGGAATCCATGGACATCAAGAATCTGTTCGCCCTTCGTAGGATCATGCCACCTCATACTTGACCATTCGCTTTGCAATACTAAGGGGCCTCCCATAATTCCTCGGTGCCAACGAATGACGTTGAACAGATTCGTCGCCATCTCATCCATGTGGGAGTGCAGCTTGAGCGCAAATTGACGATAGCACTCCGGGAAATTGCCCAATCCGTCTGGTCGACTTGCGCGCAGCCCCAGGTCTGCCCCCGTATCTCCTGAGAATATTCGCTTGACGTTATCGGGGATGTCGTCATGCCGATGAACCGTATGGATTAGGATTTGCGGTTCTTCGTGTTCGCTGTACGCCCCCTTATATCGCATATACAGCGAGAATTTCTCGTCCCTGAGGTCGAAGTGGGTCGGCGTGAATGCGTGCAGGGGCGGCTCAAATCCCCAGGGGTCCAAGCGATAGTAGGTTTGAAACAGCATCGTGGATCATTTTCGCCATCGAGCAGTCGCTCAGCCACCCCTTTCGGGGACAGTCCCGAAGAATAACCGCAGCAAAGCTCTGAATTTTCTCCTTGCAAACCGGACCCATGTTAGGTATATGTTTGGCAGAAAGGGCAACATTAAATCGCCCAGTCCGCGCGCGGTCCCAAACTGGCCCGTGCTGCTTGGCCAAACCCGGAAAGGAGATTTCGCCATGTCAGATTCCAGTCCCTCTCAACCCTTCGCCACCGATGTATGCCCCTACCCACCCCCCGGGGTATTTGGGACATTCTGGGACAAAATGGGACATTTCCGAGCGGCCGATAAAGGCCCATCACTGATTGAATATCAGCGATGTCCCCGTATATAGCTCTGACCGGACGTCGCAGGAACCGTACGGTCGCAGGCTATGCGGGATTCAGAGAAGGGACTTTCCTGGTGAATCCACTCCAATTAAGCATGGCCGACTGGTCTTTCTTCAAAGGGATACACGATGCTGCCCAATTCTATCGCTCCCTGCGCGGGTTCGGATACTCCGCGGCCGAGATGGTCGATCCGGCCCGGCAGGACATCGCCTTGGCGGCCGGGCTGAAGCTGCTGAATATGACGTGCAGGAACTTTCCCGGCCTGATGAACCACGCGGAGCAGCGCGAGCAGGCGATTGCCGACATGCGCAACGACATTCAGATCGCCGCCGCTCGGGGGATCGGGCAACTCATCATTCTCAGCGGCAACCGCAAGGGGCTCGATGATGCCGCCGGCCAGCGCAACTGCATTAACGCGATCAAGGCCGTGGCCGCCGAGGCGGAAAAGGCCGGCGTGGTCCTGACCCTGGAAGTGTTCAATCGCTACGACCATCCGGATTATCAAGCGGACAACAGCGCCTTTGCGTTCAACGTCGTCCGCGCCGTTTCGTCGCCGGCCGTCCGGGTTCTGTATGACCTGTACCACATGCATCGCATGGGTGAGGACGTGGCAACCGTCGTGGTCAGGAACCTGCCATGGATCGCCCATCTGCACGTTGCCGGAAGCCCCAATCGCGATTTCCCCGGCAATGGCCAGGAGATGGATTACCGGCAGATCGTTCGGACCATCCATCAGGCCGGCTATCGCGGATTCTGGGGAATGGAGTTTTTGCCCGCCCGGCCTCCCCTGGACGAACTGGCCGACGCGGCGAAATTGTTTCAATCGCTGGCGGGATAGAATGGGCCAATCGACGTTCGACCCCCACCCCAACCCTCCCCCTGAGTACATGGGGAGGGGAAATTCTTTGCTTGGCCATACCTCGCGGTTAAACTCCGCCCACAAAAATCGCGGAGGATAGCGGCATGTCCAAGGGTTCGGTCAACATCTGTCTCATCGGCCAGAAATTCATGGGCCGGGCGCACAGCAACGCATATCTGAAAGCCCCGAAATTCTTCGATCTGCCGGTCGAGCCTGTCATGCACACGGTCGCCGCCCAGGACAAGACGCAGCTTGAAGCCTTCGCCCAAAAATGGGGATGGAAGAATCGCTCGACCAATTGGCGCGAAGCTATCACCAATCCCGAAATCCAGCTTGTGGACATCACGGCCCAGAATCACATGCACCGTGAGATGGCTCTTGCGGCGCTGGAGGCGGGGAAACACGTCGCTTGCGAGAAGCCGTTGGCCGGGAGTCTGGACGATGCCAGGCAGATGCGCGATGCGGCGAAGAAATACAAAAAATCCAAGACGTTCGTCTGGTGGAGTTATCGGCGAACGCCGGCGGTGGCGCTGGCGTATCAGTTGGCCCGGGCGGGGAAAATCGGGCGGATTTATCACGTGCGCGGATATTATCTTCAGGATTGGGCCGGGCCGGACGTGCCGCTGATCTGGCGGTTCGACAAAAAAATCGCCGGCAGCGGCAGCCATGGCGATCTGGGCGCGCACGTCATCGACATGGCCCGGTTCATCACCGGCGAAGAGATTTTGGAAATCAACGGCGCGATTACGGAGACATTCATCAAGGAGCGGATGATTCCATCGGTTGGCTCGGCCGGGGGGATCGCCGGCGGCGCCAAGGCCGGACGCGGAAAAATGGGCAAGGTCGAGGTTGACGATGCCACGCTGTTTCTGTGCCGGTTTTCCGGCGGGGCGGTGGCAAGTTTCGAGGCCACGCGCTTTTCAACCGGGTATCAGAACAAGAATGGCGTCGAAATTCACGGGGAGAAAGGGGCCGTCAGTTTCAATTTCGAGGACATGAACCATTTGCTCTGGTTCGACAACACGGCCTCGGCCAAGTTGAAGGGGTGGACAAAGATCATGGTGACGCACGCCCCCGACCATCCCTACGCCCAGGCCTGGTGGCCCGATGCGCATATCATTGGGTATGAACATACGTTCATCAATCAGGCGGCGGACATCATGATGGAGCTGGGGGGCAGAGAGCCGACGATTCCGCTGTCGGATTTCGCCGATGCGTACCAGACCCAGCGGGTCTTGGAGGCGGTCGTCGTCAGCGCCGCCGAGCGCCGGCCGGTGACTCTTTCGGAGATTCAGTAGTGGCGTGGGCGACTCTTTGCGATTTGGAGGAGTTGAGCGAGGGAATGGGAAAGCACGTCGATATCGACGGTTTTTCCCTGGCGGTTTTTCTGTGCCAGGGCCGGGTTTACGTTTTGGACAGCACCTGCCCGCACGCGGGACACGACATTTCCGGCGGCGTGATCGAAGACGGCCGCGTCGTCTGCCCGTACCACGGGTGGAACTTTCGCCTGACCGACGGGCAAATGCCGGGTAACATCGGCGCCGCCGTGATGACCTACAAAACCAGGCTTTTCCCGCGGCCGGGGCAAAGCACGCTGGTCCAGGCCGATTTGCCGATGCCGTAGAAATGCATTTTTGCCACGGATGAAAATCAGATGGACACGGATAAATCGAAAGAAGAGTCTCACGCAGAGGCGCAAAGGCGCAAAGTTTTTTCTCTGCGCCTTTGCGCCTCTGCGTGAGCTCTTCTCTTATGCAGTTCATCTGTGGCTAAAATTGGTTTTATGGGTTTGAATCAGATCCAAGATCTCTGTGAGCGCGGACAAGATCAGTTGTCGCGGATGGAATATCTTCCCGCGGAAATGTTGCTGGCGGCGGCGGAGGAACTTGCCTGGACATCGCGAGACTTCGACGCCCTGGCGAGATTGTATATGCCGCTCCAGGAATCGCGGCGGCAACGGCGGCAACGCTGCGGGGAGGGAACGATTCGGCTGGACGTCCTGGCTAATGGTCCGCAGGACAAGCTCGATGGAAGACACGCTGTTGAGTCCATCGGACACGGGCAAATCCTGGTTGCGGGATGGGGTTCGATCCAGCCGGCCATCGACGCCCGGCGGGCACAGCGGGAGCTGGGATTGTACGTGGACGTATTTTTGGCGGCGGTGTATCCGGCCGGAGCGGGCCGGGTCGTGGCGATCGTGCCGGGCGAGGCCGTCGCGTTGCCGGCGGGAGAGGTGGAGGCGAAGCCTTCCACGCCGATGGCGATTGACCAGTTGATCCGGCGGTTGCCGGCCCACAGTATTATCATGTCCGATGCCGAGTTGCCGAAGGGCCCCCAACGCGGAACGGCCGAAACGTACGCGCGGGTGATGGCGACGTGGGAACGGCTGCATTCGCCGTTCCTGGCGGCGGCGGACGCGACGCCTGATCCGGTCCGCAGGATCGAAGCCTATCGCCAAGCCATTGCGGTCGATTATGCCTGCGAACTGGCGCATCAGAAGATTTCGGATACGGCGCGCAAATTGTGCGCCAAAGGAACGTCATGACGCAGTATTACGGATACGGCTACGGATACGGCGGGCGCGGAATTCATCTTCGGCACGTCATCGGGGCGCTGGTGATCCTGTTCGGGATCGTGTCATATTTCTCGCACGAGTCGGTGAATCCCACCACCGGCGAGAAACAGCACGTGGCCATGACCGCGGACGACGAAATATCGCTGGGCCTGCAATCGGCCCCGCAAATGATCGCGCGGATGGGCGGCGAAGTGCCCGCGTCCGATCCGCGGGCACAGGAGGTGCAGAACGTCGGCAAAAGAGTGGTGTCCAGATCGCAGGCGAAAACGAGTCCGTATCAGTATCAGTTTCATCTGCTGAGCGACGAGCAGACGATCAACGCCTTCGCGTTGCCGGGCGGTCAGATATTTGTGACGCTGGGGCTGTACGAAAAGCTGAGCGACGAGGCGGAATTGGCGGGGGTCCTGGGCCACGAGACCGGCCACGTCGTCGAGCGGCACGTCGCCCAGCAGATCGAGCAGAGCCGGCTAGGTCAGTCGATCGTGCTGGGCACCGGCATTGCCGCCAGCGGAAATCGCAACGGATTGGCCACCTGGGCGATCGCCGATCTGGCGGATGAGATGGTGCAACTGAAATTCAGCCGCAAGGACGAATCCCAGGCCGACCAGCGCGGATTGCAGTTCATGACCGAGGCCGGTTACGACCCGCGGGCGATGATCGACGTCATGACGATTCTCAAGGAGGTCAGCGCCGGCGGCGGCGAGCCGGAATTTTTGCAGACGCATCCCGATCCGGGGAACCGGATCGGCGCCATCGAGAAATGGTTGAAGGAACACCCGTTCCTAGCGGAACAACTGACGCGCGGCGAGGCGCTTCCGAACTGAAGGGGACACGACCAATCCCGTTCGGCACGCCGATTGCGCCGGGACTGCAATAGGCAAGTCGTGAGCTTGTTCGTGGAATTCATGGGCTGGCCGTCGGGGGAGGGCATTGCTGGCGGCCGGT